>CAKSDR010000001.1 GCA_934446095.1 uncultured Eubacteriales bacterium
GTATTTTTGATACGCACCGTATCCGTCTGTAAGCACCTCGGCAATGGGGAGCATCGTATAGTCCTCGGTGATCACATGGCTTGTGCTGATGTTGCGCACATCGCTGTAAAAAGCGGTGAGAAGATCAAGTTTTCTTAATTTCAGATTGCAGTTGAGATGCTGCGCTGCAGGGTAGTAGGGTGACACCGAACCGTCGGGAGCAAGCTGCGCTTTTGTGTTGCTGTCATCCAAAGGCTCCGAAGCATACACGATCTCATAAAATGCACAGTTGGTCATCAGAATGTTCCGGTTAAAAAGGCGCACCGGAGTTTCGCCGGCAAGTTCAGACAACTCCAAATCAAAGGCAATATACTCACGCCAGTTCATATCCCGATACCAATTCCAGCCGGTTGTACCCTTATCAAGGTATTTGCCCGAAAAGAGTAAACTTACTTTATCGCCGGTAATGGCGATTGTCGGAATTCCGTTGTCATAGACTTTGTCGGCATTTAAGTATTTATCTGTGTGATCTTCGAGAGTTTTCCCGTCGGCGGAGTAGCGGTATACCTTTTTAAAAAGCGGATACTGCGTACTGTCAAGCGGGGTTGTCGAGAAAGGTATGCCGCTTAGTTTATAACCTGTTCCGTCTTTTAGGTACATGCTTCCCATTTCACCGTCATATGTAAGATGCCAATACATAACATCTTTTCCGGGTAATGTGCCGAGTTCCTGAATGTTTTTTCCGTTTGCAAGAACTGAGTTAAAGTTTGCCTGATACAATTTTCCATTGGATACCACAAGGTCGTTGATGGTTGTGCTGTAGCTGTGGTCAAGATTGCAGTCAAACTCGGTGTACTCATTTATAATGCCCTCGCCGCCGATGAATTTTTTGTAATCCGATTGGTCATACGATTTTCCGCGCTCTTTGAGAAGAGCCTGCTCCAGTGTTACCGGATCAGCCTGAGTTGAGGCATTCTGTGAGGAATCCGGTTTTGGATCGTCATTTACCGGCGGATTTTTCGCGGAGTCTTTGGCACAGCCGCATAGCATAAAACTTACAAGCAGAACTGCAACGGCAATTTTCAAAAACATGCGGTTGGCATGCCACATGTTCGGGTATAAGCGTTTGAGTCGCATTTCATGTTCCTCCAAAGTTACTTTATATAATGATTATATTAAACAAAGCGCTTTCGTGTATATAAGGGAAGTCCGCCATTTTTGAAAAAATGAGGTGGCGGACTTCCGCCATTTAAAAAACTGCAAAAAAATGATGTCCGGAAATAAAAAAACTTCCCGCATGCTGCGGGAAGTAAAGATATAGTCTGTTATGCGTTATTGTAAAGGTATACAAGACCTATTCGTGATTTTGCACCGGTTTTTTCATATATTGCAGAAACATATCGTTCGAGTGTACGCCTTGATACATATAATCGGTCGGCTATTGCCTGAAGTCCGTCCTCGGTGTTTACGAGAAGTCCCAAAACTTCGGTTTCTCTCGGTGTAAGCGAGAATTTACCAGACAGTTTTTGGAGCCGTTCAAGGTCGTTTAAATCGTCATTGTCTTTCTTTGCAATATTGTTGAAGAAAGATTTTCGTTTGTTTGTATAAAAAAGTGCCGAAATGCTGGTCAGTACAAACAAAAGCAGTTCAATAATTATAATTGCAATATTATTGCCGGAATTTAAAAGCGAAAGTGAGCCTGCGGTGATTGCGACAGCAACAAAATTATTAATTGCTCTGCCAAGCCCTGCCCACAATTTCGGAGTTTTTGTATATCGTGCAATCTCCATAAAAGAAGAAGTGAAGAAAACCGCAAAAAATCCTGCGGACAGATAAAAAATGATAAGGCCTATCACAAACGGACCTGAAAATTGAAGAATTACAAGGCAGGCAGTGGACAGAATCATCACGCAGTACATGATTATACTCATATATTTTCTGTCGGCAATGTCAAATAGAAATCCTGCAGAAAGCGCACTGAGCGCGAGGAGTATCCGCGGCCATTGTCCGATATTCATGATTCTGTTTGCGTGGTATAGGGTAACTGCGTTATCAAGTGTGCTGAAAACGCATGTCATAAGCGCAACGAAAATAACCAGAAACATGCCGGTTTTCAAGACGGCCTTGCCGTTGTCTTCATCATTTGAATCCGGGAGGGCAGGAACAATACTGTTTTTCTCAGCCTTTGTAAGCATAATAGCAAGTATCAGTAAAAAAATCGAAAGAATCGTTGCTTCAGCCATATCTGAGCGTATAAGATTATTGTTTATGAACTGAAGAACGGTACCTAACATATAGGAAATGCCAGTAAGACGTGCTACATGCGTATTGTTTTCCATGAGGCAAAGGGATTTATAAAACACGGCGCTTCCGAACACGCCCAGAATCAGGAACAGCAAAAGCCCAAGGCACAAGGTAACAGTGTAAGAAGTGTAATGGCAAATCATGTAAAGACAGGCTATGGAAATGACAGCGAAACCTATTGAAAATGCAGTCTGCAGATTTTCTTTGCAAATCCTGCTGAAAAGCGGATAAAGAACAAACCCGACCGCGCTTATGCCAAGCGCATAGTTTTGCAATACCACCGATCTGTCGCCCGGCACAATATGGGAAATTCTGTTGACGAATAAAAACTCCGTGCCCAGAAACAAAAAGGTAAAAATGCTCATAAGCGCAATAATTTTTGTATAGGGAATTGCGTTTTCGCTGTTAAAAGCATTGCTTTGTCTGATTCTTTTAAAAATGCCATTCATAGTCAAAACCTCATCATAGGTACAAATTCCATAATATCATTCGGTACGGGTTTGCCGCTTCAATTTTATCTGCCGAATAATTGTGACCTTCAGTCTGAATTTTTATAATATAACGGCTTAATTACGGCGTGTTTTTATATCCGAAAGACTGATATCAAAAATTTTTTCATAGTCGGAAGGACCGTCGGGGAAAAAAGCATGAAATTTGCGGTTGGATGCCGAAAGCATATATTCAACGCTTTGGTAGTCGCATTCGAATATAATACAGAAAAAATTTCCTGTATGGGCAAGGGAAGCAATTTCTTCCCGCGTTTTCATGTCAAGATATGAAAGGGAGTCCCCTCCGATTTCCATGCATTTGTTTATGCATTCTTCTTTTGCAAGTTTGTCTTTGATAAAAAAGAATATATCCTTGCCGGTAACATCGCTTTCCGGAACGGAACAGAGTTGAATGCGTATTGCTCCGGGCATTTTGAAGGAATTTTCTGCAATAAAAGCAGCGCCGGTTTTGCCGTCGCGGCAATCTCTTGAAATTTCGCCGGCAACCGCGGGACTTTCCGCAATGCAGTTTTCGGGAACTGTTACATTGTCAAAAGCACAAAACTTTTTCCCAAGATTTTTATATAGTATTTTTTGAAGTATGTTCATAAGATTCAGTCCTGCGATTCAACAATAAAGAAATTTCCAAAGTCAACACTTATAACGGCGTTTTCCTGCGACAATTCATTTGATATTGTAATTGCATTTTTCCGGTATATTACGGCGTTGCACAGAGGATACTTGAACCCTGTCATTGTGACGCCGGAGAGTTTTTCGTCAATCGGAATTACAGAAATATATTTGTATGAAAAATCCGGCTTATAAAAAACAGACTTGTTTTTATCTGGAATGTATATTCTGTTTTTGCCGTTCGTTATTACTGCAAAGGCATTGTTTTCCCTTATGTGCTGAAGCATGAAAATATTTGAAAGCGTGTGGTCAAGCCTTCCGCCGAGTCCTCCGAGAATACGGATGTCGCAAAAACCGTGGTTTATGGCGCAGTTTACCGCAATCATAGTATCCGTATCGTCTTTTTCCGGAGCGCAGAAAGAAAATGAGGCGCTCGGAAACATTTTTACGGCTTTTTCTTTGTTTTCCGAATCCATGTCGCCGAGTATTATATTAGGACAAAGTTCTTTATTAAAAGATAAAAGGTTTTTGCAGCCGGAATCTGCGGCAATTATAAAACTGTTTTTATCGGGCGAATCGGATTTTGAAACATATTCCGGATAAAATTCTTTTCCGCCTGTAAATATAAAACATTTTTCGTTCACAGTATCAGTCCCATGTGTTTTTATTTTTGAGTTCAAAATATAAATTTTTAAAGCTTTCGTGCCGCGTTTTTTCAATTTTTCCCGAATCTACAGCGGATAAAACGCTGCATCCGTCTTCACATATATGCGTGCAGTCGGAATATTTGCAGGAATGAGAGTATTTTTCTATATCCGGAAAAGAAGAAAGGAGATGCTCCTTCGGAATAAGATTGAATTTTGCGATTTCAAGCATGCTGAATCCCGGGGTGTCGGCAATATATGTATCGTCGGAAATTTTGTATAGTTCCGTACATCTTGTCGTGTGTCTGCCTCGGTTTATTTTTTTGCTGAGCGTGTTTGTCTGAAGATTGAGATCAGGAAAAAGACAGTTTATAAGACTGGATTTTCCGACTCCCGATGTGCCTGTAAAAAAACACGTTTTCCCTTTTATAAAATTTTTGATATAATCCAGGTTTTCCGAGTATTCTTCCGGAATTTTGGACGATATAAAGGTGGTTTTAAAACCCGAATTGCGATATATGTCGCAGAGTTTTCCGGGATTTTCAATATCGGACTTGCTGACTGCAAGCAAAACTTCGATATTGTTGTATACCGCAACGCACAGCATTTTGTCAAGCAGATAAAGGTCGGTATCGGGATTTGCGGCGGCCGCAACGATTATGAGCGAGTCAATGTTCGCACTTTGCGGGCGTACAAGAAAGTTTTTCCTTTTTTCGATTTCAATTATGAACCCGCCGCCTTCTTTTATGGGTTCAAACAATACAAAATCTCCGGGGACCGGCACAATTTTATCTTTGCGGAAACTGCCTTTTGCGCGACATTCGATTATTGAAAAAACGGGCAGACTTCCGCAGGACAGAACTTCAACGCTGTAAAGTCCGCCCGTTCCTTTTACTATTCTTCCTTTTTCCATTGCAGGTTAAGTTTCAACAGGTTCATCGGAATTACCCATGTCGCTGTTGGTGTCGGGATTGTTTTCATTGCGGTCCTCCGGCGGAGTTGTTTCTTTCTTCCCCAAACTTACGGTAAGGTTTGCTTTTGTGAGGTTTTCATAAACTGTCTGGCCTACGGACAGACTGGATTTTATAACCGTCCCTTCGGGTGAAGATGATTCTTCATAGGTAATGTCGCCTATTTTAATATTAAGGCGGGTAAGTGTGCGCTTTGCTTCGTCAAGAGACATTCCTACAACGGCGGGGGCAAGTACGGTTTTTATTTCTTTGCCCTTGCTTACATAAATTGTAATTTTATCTCCTGCCGTAACGGTATCTCCCGCTTCGGGTGAGGTTTTGATAACATATCCGTCGAGAACCGTGTCGTCATACTGCTGCACAATTTCACATTCAAGTCCCAGGTTTTCAAGATCAATTTTTGCTTCTCTGTAATCGGTAAGAGCGCAGTTCGGAAGTGAAATGCTGTCGGGACCTTTGTTTACTGTCAAAGTCAGGTCATAATATTGTTTTTCGGCGTCAAGTTTCCTTATGGAATCCGCTTCGGGGTCCTGGGAAGTGATTTCACCGACTTCTTTGTCCGAAAGAGAAACGTATTTTATATCAAGAACATTGAATTTTTTATTCTTAAGGTCTTCAATAAGATCGTCGCTGTATATTTGGCCGACAAGATTCGGAATCAAAATATCCGAAGAGGTGTCGTTTTTTCCGGAAACCAAAACGTTATATAATATTACGGCGGCAGAAATTATCGCAACGACAAAAAACGCAAGTGTAATTCCGGTGACAACAGGAAAAATCGCAGACTTCCCGTCAAAGAATTTTTTGATGCCGAAACGTTTTTTCGGTTCGTCGTGGGAGTGATCCGTAAATATTGTTTCGGGGTTTGCAAATATTACTTCAAGGGCTTTTGCCATTGTTTTACATGATGAAAAACGGCAGACAGGGTCTTTTTCCATAGATTTTAAAATTATTTGTTCAAGTCCGCATGGGATATTGGGATTTAATTCCCGAACGGGCTTCGGGGTGTCGTTTATCTGCATCATGGCAACAGCCACGGGGGATTCTGCCGTAAACGGGAGCGTTCCCGAGGTCATCTCATAAAGCATTACTCCGACAGAGTATATATCAGAGTAAAAACCTACGGGCTTTCCGCTTGCCTGCTCGGGACTTATATAATTTACGGTGCCTATAGCCTTATCGGTCATTGTAATTGACTCGGAAGTCGGAATTTTTGCAATTCCGAAATCGGTAACCTTTATTATGCCGTCTTTTGTGAGCATGACATTCTGCGGTTTCATGTCGCGGTGGATGATATTTTTTGAGTGCGCGTGCTCAAGCGCAGAAAGAATCTGCTTTGTGTAATATACGGCTTCTTTCCACGCAAGAATATGCTTTGTGTCGATATATTCTTTCAAGGTTATACCGTCGATATATTCCATTACAATATATTTTATGTCATTTTCGATTGCAACGTCGTAAATCTTTACGATATTCGGATGAGAAAGCATCGAAACGGCTTTCGATTCGTTTATAAAACGCTTTACCGCTTTGGTATCGTTTTTGTATTCATCGTTAAGAATTTTTACGGCGACGGTTCTGTGCATAACTATATCTTCGGCCTTGAAAACATATGCCATGCCGCCGATGCCGATAAGGCTTTTAATGTTGTATCTTGCGTCGAAAGTTTTGTTTAAATACTGTTCATATCTCTTCATAAAAACCCTCCGGACAATTACTGTTTGATAATAATGACTGTGATATTGTCACCGCCGCCGTTTTCGTTTGCGGTGTCAATAAGGACAGAGGACGCGGAATTTATGTCATAGTCTTTGTTTTTAAGTATAGTTTCAATAGTTTCGTCGGATACAAAGTTTGTAAGTCCGTCGGAACATAAAAGAACGTTGTTGTCTTTTACGGGTATTTTGAAAATATCTGCGGATACTTCTTTTTCTATTCCGAGAGCCCTTGTAATAACGTTTTTGTTGGGGTGATCAAGAGCCTGCTGCGGAGTGATTTTGCCGCTGTCTATAAGCAACTGCACATATGAATGATCGTGCGTGAGCTGCGAAAGTTTTTTGTTTTCCGAAAAAACATATAGTCTGCTGTCACCGATATTTACTATATAATAGTAATCTTTGTATATAAGACATGCGACAAGCGTTGTTCCCATTCCTTTTAAGTCATCATTCTCCAAAGCCTTTTTAAAAAGCGCTGAGTTTGCGCTTTTGCAGGCGCAGAGAAGCGACTGCTCGCAAAAACTGTCAGCCGGCATTTCCTCGTCTGACATTTTTTTGAATTTGTCGTAAAGGGAGGTTTTAAAAGTGTCGGCCGCAAGCGTGCTTGCAATGTTTCCGCCGGCAGCGCCGCCCATGCCGTCGCATAGGACGGCAAGAAAAACATTTTTGTTTTTATCAAGATATCCGGTAAAAAAACTGTCCTGATTTGAAGTTCTTTTTTTCCCAATATCGGTTTTTCCGCAGAATATCATAAAACTAATACCTTTTATCACAGGATAGTGAATAATCCTTTCAGTATGGATTTTACAGTTTGTTTTCAAGTTTTGAAGCACGCAACTGGCCGCATGATGCGTCAATGTCGGAACCGAGTTTGCGCCTTACAGTGACTGTAATATTGTTTTTTTCCAAAATATGTGAAAAGTTTTTTATGGAATCTGAATAACTTTTGTCAAAATTTCTGTCTTTTACTTTATTTAAAGGGATAAGATTTACGTGGCACAGCAGTCCGCGCAGCAGTTTTATAAGCATTGTCGCACACTCTTTTGTGTCGTTTTCTCCTCTTATCATCGTATATTCAAAGGATATGCGGCGTCCGCCGTTTTTTATATGGTTTCTGCATGCCGAAATCAGTTCGTCGAGATTGTATTTTTTTGCTACCGGCATCAGTTTTTCACGCATCTTTTGATTTGGAGCATGAAGCGAAATCGAAAGCGTTACCGGAAAATTGTATTTTGAAAACTCAACAATCTTGTCGGCAATGCCGCAGGTGGATATAGAAATGTGACGGTATCCTATGCAGAGTCCGTCCTTGTCGTTTACAAGCGTCAGAAATTTTATTACATTGTCAAAATTGTCAAAAGGCTCACCTATACCCATCATAACAATATTTGATATTTTTTCGCCGGTGTCTTTTGCGGCGGCAATTACCTGCCCGAGAATTTCGGAAGGAGTAAGGTTTCTTGAAAATCCCGAGATGGTTGACGCGCAGAATCTGCATCCCATCCGGCAACCTGCCTGGGAAGAAATGCATATTGTATTGCCGTGATTATACCGCATAAATACGCTTTCTATGCATTCTCCGTCATAAAGGGCAAAAAGATATTTTATTGTCCCGTCAATTTTTGATACAAATTTTTTGTAAATTTTCGGAGTGGCAATGTATGCTTCTTCGCAAAGTACGGTTCTGAGGTTTGCCGGCAGGTTTGACATGTTGGCAAAAGAATCGACTCCCGACATAAGCCATGAAAAAATCTGCTTTGCCCTGAAAGATTCGATTTTTATGTTTCTTCTTTGCGAAATATCTGATAAAAATTCTGATATTTCGGGGATAGTCAGACTTAAAATGTCTTTTTTCTGAAAAGTTTCCATTTTCGGTTCGCTTTCGTTTATTTTATTCTTACAAGCTTTGCAACAAAGAAGCCGTCGCTCGAAAAATCAAACGGAAAAATTGTAATCATTCCGGCGTTGTCGTTCGGAAGCCCCGTTTTTTCTAACTTAAAATTTTTATTTTCACTTAAAAATTTATTTATTATATCTTCATTTTCACGCTTGTTTAAGGTACAGGTTGAATAAACTATAAATCCGCCCGCTTTTACGTATGACGATGAGGTTTTTAAAATTTTATACTGTATTTCCGGAAGTTTTTCGGTGCCCTTAAGAGGCTTGTACCGAATGTCGGGTTTTTTCGCGATAACTCCGAGTCCGGAACATGGAACGTCGCATATTACGGCGTCGCATTTGTTGATAAGAGCGCTGTTTTCCGTCTTTGCATCGTGCGCACATACACTGATATTTGATATGCCAAGACGCGAAGCGGCATTTGTTATAAGTGAAAGTTTATTTTCATGAAGGTCGCTCGCGTATATGCGGGCTTTGTTATTGAGGTTTATAGCGCATGAAAAACTCTTTCCTCCGGGACATGCGCATACGTCCGCTATAACTGCATTTTCCGGCGAAAGGCATGTTGATGAAAGACTTTCTGGATTTATGAGAGACGACGCAAGTTGCGACGAGATGTCCTGAACAAAAAACAGACCCTGTTCAAATCCATATATTTCTTCGACAGGAAATGATCCCGACAAAACTATTGCGCTGAGGCACACATCACTTGCGCTTGCAATTTTTCCAAGGCTTGAAAGAAGGGCTTCCCTTGTGATTTTAAGTGTGTTTACCCTTAAAGTTACGCTCGGCGGCAATGCTGCAAAATGATTTGCAATTTTAAGGGCGGTATCTTTTCCGTAGTCGCGTACCCATAAACTTATAATTTCTTCCGGTATGCTTGAAAAAACCGATATTCTCGTCAGTTCCTTTTCTTTTGATATTGTTTCGAAAATTTTATCTTTGCTTCTCGCAACGCTTCTCAAAACTGCGTTTACAAAACTCACCGAACTTTTCGGGCAGTACCTTTTCGCAAGTTCGACAGATTCGCAGCATGCCGCGCTGTCGGGAACTCTGTCCATGAACAGAATCTGGTAAATGCCCGTGCGCAAAAGGCACAGTACCATGTTGTCGATTTTTTCGAATTTTACGGAAGAAAATTTTTTAATTATATAATCAAGAGTAATAAGTTTTTCAACGGTGCCGTAAAAAAGCGCGGTAAAAAAACTTTTGTCAAGTCCTTCGAACTTGTATTTTTTTATTACGGAAGAAACTTCAAGATTCGAATATCTTCCGTTTTTTATGCTTGAGTTTACTGATAGTAGCGCGGCTTGTCGTGGAGTCAAAACGGGTACCTCTTTCTTTGTTATCTTTTTCTGTTGCCGCTGCCGGAAACCAAAATTATGAGCCTTAAAAGGTTCGCAAGAGAAACGAAAAGAGCCGCAACATAGGTAAGTGCCGCCGCACGAAGGGTTTTCCGGGCGGCAGAAATATCGTCGCCGTTCATATATGAACAGCCTTTTATTGCCTCCATTGCCCGTGCGCTCGCATTGAATTCGACCGGAAGCGTAACAAGCTGAAATAAGGTTGCAACAGCGAATGCGGCAACGCCGATTAAGGCAAGATTAAATGCGTCAAGAATTATTCCGAGAATTACGAGAGGCATTGCAATGTTGGAACTTACGGAGCACAAAGGAATTATGGCCGTGCGTATTTTAACCGGGGTATATCCCTTTGCAAATTGCACTGCGTGGCCTGCTTCGTGACATGCAACGCCGATTGCGGCAGCGCTTGACGAAGAATATACGCTGTCGGAAAGATATATTTTGTTCGTTCTCGGATCATAGCAGTCTGTAAGATTGCCGTTTATATGTTCGATGGCAACGCCGGAAACGCCGTTTTTTTCAAGAACCATTCTTGCGGCGTCAGCTGCTGAAATATGCGAACTTGTCTGTACTGACGAATATTTTTTAAATGTTATGGATACGTTCATCTGTGCCCACATCGCAAAAAGTACGGCGGGCAGAACAAGAACAAAATATGAAGAATAATAATCGAATCCCATAAATATCACCTTTCAAAAAATTGTTATGAGAAGATACTTTCAAAACTAAGCTTTCTTCCGTTTATAAGGTCGCCTACCGATAAGGCTTTTGAGCCTTCCGGTTTTATTTTTCTTATTTTTATGCAGTCGCGTCCGCATGCCACGGTAACGCCGATGCATGATAAAGATATTATTTCGCCGGGTTTTTTGCCATGCTGCATTTTTATATATTCGGTGTCGTAAATTTTTGCGGGCCTTCCGTCTATATTGCATATAGCGGAGGGAAAAGGCGAAAGTCCGCGGATTTTGTCGTGAACTTTTTTTGCGTCGCAACTAAAATCTATATGGGTTTCCGGCTTTTCTATTTTCGGAGCGTAGGTTGCAAGTGAATCGTCCTGTTTTATTCTCGGAAAATCACCGTCTTTTATGGCGTTTACGGTTTTTACAAGCAGTTCTCCACCCATTTGCGCAAGTCTGTCCCAAAGTTCACCGACGGTTTCGTTTTCACCTATTTCGGTTTTCTTTGTAAATATAATATCTCCGGTATCAAGGGAGGTGTCCATGAACATTGTTGTAATGCCGGTAGCGGTTTTTCCGTCAATTACCGCCCGCTGTATAGGCGCGGCGCCCCTGTATTCCGGCAGGAGAGAACCGTGAACGTTGATGCAGCCGTATTTAGGATAATTTATAACATATTCCGGAAGCAGTTTTCCATAAGCGACAACCGTTATTATATCGGGCTGCAGCAGCGCCAAAAGATCTGCAATCGCGTCGTTTTTTAAAGTAGCCGGCTGATATACGGGAAGGGCTTTGGAATTTGCGTATTCCTTTACCGGGGAGTATGCGATTTTAAGCCCGCGCCCCTTTGCCTTGTCTTCTCCCGTAATTACACCGACTATATTTTCTCCGGCTTCAAACAGGCATTTTAAAGAACACATGGCGAAATCAGGCGTTCCCATAAAAAGTATCCTTAATTTTTCCATTTATTCCTCCACGTCTTCGCTGTCAAAAATTTCATAAGCCTTGTCAATGTATAAAATTCCGTCGAGATGGTCGTACTCATGGCAAAGGCACCTTCCGAAAAGTTCGGTTCCGGTGTATGAGAATTCTTTTCCGTCGGAATTTGTCGCCGTGACGGTTACAGTCATGGGACGGATAACGTTTCCGTATTTTCCGGGAATCGAAAGACAGCCTTCAATGCCGTCCTGCGTTCCCTGTTCGCTTATGATTTTCGGATTTATAAATTCAATTATCTTATGACCGCCGTTTTCATCTCCGACATCAATTATAAAAATTCTTCTCAGAATACCTACCTGGGGCGCGGCAAGACCTACTCCGCCTGACTCTATCAGGGTATCTTTCATGTCACCGATAAGGGTTTTTATTTTATCCGTTATTGTATCGACAGGCTTTGATTTTTTTCTTAAAATATCATCGCCTTCTTTTACGATTTTTAAAAGAGCCAAAACTTTCACTTCCTTATTTTATGTTCGGAATCATAAAGAAACCGGATTTATGTCTATCGTAACGAGAACGTCTTCCGGCAGCCCGGAAAAATCCGAGTACATAGTCTGTAAAAACTGACGCGTTCTTCTTGTATTTTTGCATTTAATTATATATCTTATTCTGTACTGTCCCTGAAGTTTAAATATGGGAGCCTGAAACGGCCCGTAAACTATGAGGCTTACATCTTTAAATTCTGATTTTGCGTATGTTGATAACTTTTCGCCGAAAAGTTTCGATGTGTTTATGGCATCCGCCTTGACGGGACTTGAAAAATTTATGCATACAATATCGCAGAACGGAGGAAATACGGAGGCCTTGCGAAGTTTTATTTCTCCGTCGTAGAACTTTTCGTAATTTTGACTTGAGGCAAGCTGCAGAATCTCGTTGTCCGGACGGTATGTCTGAATAACAGCTCTTCCGCTGTGATTTCCTCTGCCCGCTCTGCCGAGAACTTGGGTTATAAGTGAAAAAGTTTTTTCATTCGCGCGAAAATCGTTGATGTAAAGAGATGTATCGGCCATGATAACGCCCACAAGCGTTACATTCTTAAAGTCATGACCTTTTGTTACCATTTGGGTTCCGACAAGAATGTCTGCTTCGTTATTCCTGAATGATGATAAGATTTTTTCATGCGACAGTTTTCCGCCTGTGGAATCCGTATCCATTCTCAAAATCCGTGCCGTCGGATAAAAACTTTTCAGTTCTTCCTCCAAAAGCTGCGTTCCGAATCCCATATATGCGATTTTATCGCTGCCGCACAAGGTACATGTCTTAAAATCCGGAACTGTGTATCCGCAGTAATGACACATAAGGTAACCTTCGCCGGTGCTTTTTCTGTGGTATGTAAGCGAGACCGAACAGTTCGGACAGCTTGCAACGCCGCCGCAGTTTCTGCAGTTAACGAAAGCATGATACCCGCGCCGGTTTACGAAAAGTATGGATTGCATGGAATCCTCAAGGTTTTTTTGAAGTTCGTCATGCAAAACCTTGCCTATCATTTTGGGTTTTGCGGATTTTTCGGCATCTGTGTAAGCAGCTTCGCTTTTCATGTCATATATATAAACCTTCGGAAGACATGCGTTTCCGAAACGTTTTTTCAGTTTTATAAGAGTATACGCGCCGCACTCGGCCTTGTAGTAACTTTCAATGCTCGGGGTTGCCGAAGATAAAAGCATGAGGCAATTGTTCTTGGCACACCGAAACCGCGCAATATCTCTTGCATGGTATTTCGGTTTCATGTCTGATTTAAAAGACGTTTCCTGCTCTTCGTCGATTACTATAAGCCCGAGGTTATCAACGGGCGCAAATACTGCGGAGCGGGTACCTATTATTACGTCGGCTTTCCCTTCGTTGATTCTTTTCCATGTATCGATTTTTTCCCCTGCGGAAAGCGCGGAATGTATTATGGCGATTCTTCCGGGATACCGTCCGGCAAATACGGCGATATTCTGACTTGTAAGGGCTATTTCCGGGACGAGAAAAATTACTTTTTTGTTTTCAGCCACAACCCTGTCGGTGAGTTTCAAAATAACGTTTGTTTTTCCGCTGCCGGTTATTCCGAACAGCAACGCGGCTTTTGCAGTATGGGAATTATATAAATCCAAAAGTTTGCAAAAAGCGTCGTTTTGTTCGTCCGAAAGGCGAAAATCCTCCGATTTTGGCATGCTTTCAAAATCATACGGGTTTCTGTACTGCCCGATGTCCACATATTCCGCGCAGCCTTTTTTAATAAGTTCTTTTACAACAGATGCGCCGGCATTTGCCAGTTTTAAAACCTCGGACACTGAGCATATTGAATTGCAGTTCTGCAAAACACGAAGGACGTTTTTTTGCTTCGGCGTGATTTTTTTATTTTGTTCGGATAAACATTCATCGAGTTTGCAATGATCGATTTTAAGTTTTAAGTATCTTACGGTTTTTTCGTTTATGTGCATATTCGTATCGGAGTGTTTTTCGAGAATTCCGAGCCGGCACAGAGAGTTTGCGCATACTTTTGCTCCCGAGCCGAAATTTTTAGTAAGGTCGAATGAGGAAACTTTTGAATTTCTTTTTATATATTCGACTATTTCGCACGCAGCCTGATTTAGGGAATCATAAGTTTTGCCTGAAATTACGGTGTCTTTTTTTATTTCAAAATATTCGTCGGTCTTTATGCTGATACCTGCCGGCATCACCGTTTTTACTGCTTCTCCAACGGTGCAAATGCACATTTCCTTGATATACATGCAAAGATCCAGCAGGTCGTCCTTTAAAAACACCCCGTCCCGCTGTACCCAGCTCAGCGGCTTTGCCTTGTCAAATTTCGGAGCGTCATATAAACTTGAAACGACGGCGGTTTTGATTGAATTTCCCATGCCGAACGGAACGGTTGCAATGCAGCCGCGCTTTATATATTCTCTGAAATTTTCCGGAACAAAATATTCGTATTCTTTGTCGATTTTATACGGAGAAGAAAGAATATACACGCCGGCATAAAGATTTTTGCATGTTTGTTCATCGCATCTTTGCTCGGACATACTTTTTCCTCCTTTTAAACCGTTATTTTGATACGCATATAAATGCAGACAAGGCTGCGGGCATAGAATGCTTTTAAAAGCGAAAATGCGCAGCCTTATATTTTTATTTTAATTTGAAAGCGCTGTTATTCAATGCCGTTAAGCCCTGCGTTAAGGGCCTTTTCAAGAGAGGTTTCTTCAAGTTTTATATCTCCCGACGCAATTTTATTTATAGCAATTTTTATTGGTTTTTCTTCAAGAAGTTCTTTTTTTGTGACAAGGGTGCTGTCGCAAAGTGCAGAATCGGGATTTTCAAGTTCCTTTTCACATAAATTTGTAATATACCTTGCGCTTTTTGCTGCTGCTATAACCAGTATATATCTGTTGAATTTTCCTTTTGTAAGCTGTTGTATTGATGGTTTTACCATGATTTTCGGTTCTCCTTATGATTTAAATTATTAATTATCTATTAGTCGTCAAAATAAGATTTTATAATATCGTATCTGTTGAACGGGGTAAGACACGAGGCCCTTACAGCCGCAAAAAAGTCATCGGCGGCTTCTTTTATACGGCCGTGTTTGTTTAAGATTATATAGTCGTATAAAAGCGCGGAGGAAAGTTCGTGCGACGCAATTTTGAGCCTGTTGCATATGGTTTGCTCGTTTTCGGTGTTTCTTCCGCGAAGCCTTTTTTCGAGTTCGGCGCGGCTTTCCGGTGTTATAAATATAAATACTGCGCCGGGGAAAATTTTCTTTATCTGCATCGCGCCCTGAACGTCTATTTCAAGTATTACGTTTTTGCCCTTGTTAAGGTTTTCATTTACAAAGTCAAGCGGCGTTCCGTAATAATTTCCGTTATACTTTGCGTGTTCCACAAATCCTGAGGCTTTTATTTTGTTTTCAAACTCTTTTTTCGTTATGAAAAAATAATTTTTTCCGTCTATCTCGCCTTCACGCGGTTTTCTTGTGGTTGCGGAAACGGAATATATAAAAGAGTCGTTTTTAAGAATTTCTTTAAGAAGCGTACCTTTGCCGGCACCTGACGGACCTGATACAACAACTAATTTTCCAAGGGTTTTCTTCATTCTTTTATTTCCTCTTCGTCATAGGATTCTTCATCGCCGGCTATCCGGTTTTTGATTGTTTCCGGTTGTATTGCGGATAAAATTATATGTTCGCTGTCAGTGATAATAACGGCTCTTGTGCGTCTTCCGCATGTAACGTCAACCAGTCTTAAACTGTCCCTTGTATCCTGGACCATTCTTTTTACCGGCGCTGAATCGGGGCTTACGAGGGCAACGATTCTTTCGGCGCAGACCATGTTCCCAAAACCTATATTTATAAGTTTCATTTTTATATCCTTTCGGTTAGCAAATAAGTTTTATTCGATATTTTGAATTTGTTCCCTTATTTTTTCAGTTTCGCTTTTTGCCTCGACAACAAGTGCGGCAATACCGGCATCGAGAACTTTGGAACCTGTCGTATTAATCTCACGGTTGATTTCCTGAAGCAAAAAGTCAAGTTTTCTTCCGACAAGGTTAGGATCTTTCGGGTCGCCGCCCGATAAAATTTTTCTGAACTGAGAGAAATGACTTTCAAGACGGACCATTTCTTCGTCAACGGCAACTTTGTCCGCAAATATCGCCACTTCCGTAAGTATTCTTGATTCGTCTATCGGCAGATTGCCGATTGTTTCTTTTATTTTCTCCGTAAGGCGCGCTTTATATGACGATGTAATCTCGGGCAGGTGTTCCTTTATTTTTTCGATTATACCTTCAAGAACAGAAAGTTTTGAAAGTACGTCTTGCTGAAGTTTTTCGCCTTCCGCACATTTCATGGAATATAACTGCTCAAGCGCCTGTGTTATTACCGGCAAAAGAGGGTTCCATATTTTTTCGTCATCGTCTTCTTCGGGTTTTGTAATCATAAAAATATCTTTGTTCTGTGCAACTTTTGATACTGTTATATCGTCACGCAGCGAAAAATCGTCGCGCAGAGAGTAAAGGCAGTCGAGATAGTTTTTAAGATATGTTTTGTTCAAAGATATAAGATTTTCGTCAGAGTCCGTAAAATTATCGAAACTTATGTAAAAATCTATTTTTCCTCGCTTTGCGTATTCGGAAACAAGGCTTTTGATTTTTTCTTCAAACCTCAGGTATACCCTCGGCATTTTGCAAGTGATGTCAAGGTATCTTGAGTTTACGGATTTAAGTTCTACGGTGACGGTTTTTCCCGAAATCGGAGCGGAGGCTCTTCCGTGACCTGTCATGCTAAGTATCATAATTTATTTAAAACCCTTCTCAATTATATAAGGTTTATTTTATACCGTGCAGGGCACGAGTATTTTTTTATAGTATAATTTACACATTATACTATAATACAGTATAAATCATAGAGGCTTTTTTGTCAATAAACAAAGGTTAATTTTTCCTGTCTGAAGGTAATATTTTCCGAAATTTTGCGTTATACACGAGAATAATTCTCGAAAGGGCGATGTCGTATGCAATAAAAAAGATGTTTGCAAAAATTATTATGACCGCAGTGTAAATCCCGGAAAGTTCTCCGAATCCCTGCACGGACAAAAAGTGAATAGAAATGTATATAATAAGAGCCATCGCCGCGTCAAAAGATAAAAACTTGAGTATTGTACATGGTATTTTCGGAATTTTGCTTTCAAGAAACCTCTTTAATATCGGATAGTACCCTATAAATGCCGCGAAATATATAACCGATGTGCGAAACGGCATAAATATAAAGGATAGCACGCAGCTGATAAAGTATATTGAAAAAGCCGCTGCATACCCGAACCGATACAGCCCTATAATTACTGCGAAAGACGCGATGGCACATGATGTAAGGTCAAGTATGTCAATTATTCCTCCGATAATAAGAAGTACCGTGCAGAGTCCTGAGAGAAGAGCGCATGCGGCGAGCATGCTTATGTTTGTCTTTTTTTTCATAAAATATATTCCTTTTTTTGTTTTTGTATGTTATAATAGCGGCAGTAAGTTTTGCAAAGCAAAACTTTGCGCGTCCGCAGGACGCTTTCCGCGGAGCACGGTTAAAAATGTGCCGGCCGACGCTTTGCTTTTGCGCAATAACATCACTTAATAAATTATACGATAAAAAAGCGCGATTTTCAATAAATTGCCGAAGATTTTCGGAAAGGGCTTTTATGATCATGAAAAAAACTTTCGGTTTTAAAAAAATTTTATACGGAACGTGTACTTTGTATGCGGCAATTTCGGTTTTTATGTGTCTTATTCAGAAATTTTTCGGCGGCAGTCTTGACGCTGTCAGAATTTCATTTTTGTATTCGACATTACTTTTTTCTTTTCTTGTCTGCCTGTCGAACGGAATATTGTCATACTTTAAAATAAATAAAATACTCTTGCGTGCAGCACATTTTATCTGCTCGTGCATATTCCTGTTTTTGTCGTATTTTGCGGTTTTGCGCAAAAATGAAGAGATAAAGCAATATATACTTGCGCTTATGTTGTTTACGGTGGTGTATGCGCTGTTTTTTGCTATAAGTGCGGCGGCAGAAAAAATTAAAAATAAAAAAAGCACGCATTATGAAGAAATATATAAGGATACGGAACAAAAATAATTATGAAAGATATAAATTTTGTTGCGACATGTCTTTTCGGACTTGAAAAGTTTGTCGGCGAAGAGATAGACGCACTTGGGTATGAAAGAAGACAGACGATCGACGGAAGAGTATATTTCAAGGGTCCTCCGGAGGCTGTCGCAAGATGCAATATGTGGCTCAGAACCGCAGAGAGGGTATATATAGAACTTTCATCTTTCAATGCGGAAAGTTTTACGGAACTTTTTGACGGAGTGAAAAATATACCGTGGGAAAAATTTATCGGAAAAGACGATATGTTTCCGGTTAAAGGCCATTCCGTAAAGTCGGTGCTCCATAGTATTCCCGATTGCCAGAGCATTATTAAAAAAGCCATAGTTGAACGGCTGAAACAAAGTTATGGAATCGAATGGTTTCCGGAAACCGGAATAAAATATCAGATAGATTTTTTTATTTTCTGCAACAAAGTTTCAATTATGATGGACACAAGCGGGGAGCCTCTTTATAAAAGGGGATACCGCACAAAGACAAATATTGCGCCGATAAGGGAAACGCTTGCGTGCGCCATGGTTAAATTGTCAAGGCCCAGAGAAAATGTAATTTTATGGGATCCTTTCTGCGGTTCCGGTACAATTGCAATTGAGGCGGCGCTTCTTATGACAAATTCCGCACCGGGCAGAAACAGGGCTTTTGCCGCGGAAAAGTATGCATGGATTCCGAAAAAATACTTTGAAAATGCAAGAGAAGAAGCAAGAGCGTCGTTCAATTCCGATACAAAATTCAGGGCAATAGCAACCGATATTGACGGAGAAAGCGTTGAGATTGCAAGAGATAACATAAGGCGCGCAGGTATGTGGGATTATATAGACTGCTTTAAAAAAGACGCTTTGACAATCCGCCGCGATGACAGGAGGACAACTATTGTGTGCAATCCGCCGTACGGCGAAAGAATGGATACGAAGACTGCCGCACATGAATTGTACCGCAAGATGGGCCGTACTTTTTCGAAACTTTCTCCGTGGCAGATATACATAATAACAAGCGACGAAGAATTCGAAAGCCTGTATGGAATGAAAGCCGATAAGGCAAGAAAACTTTATAACGGCATGATAAAATGTAATTTGTATCAGTATTTTAAAAATAAAGAACCGCGTCGTACCTGACGCGGTTCTTTATTTGCCGCATAAAATCTTTGCAGCTTTATTTATTATTGTCCGCATAAACAAACGAATGTGTCTGCGGAAGTTTCAGCAGTATTGAAAGTGCAAGCAAGGTAAGTATAAGTTCGGGAAGAATGAACGAACCGTTGTAGCATATGGAATATATAAACGGGCTTTGCCAACCTTCCGGACACCATATGTCAAAGAAGATCGTGCCTGAGATGACATGTGAAACGAATCTTAAAAACAGGGCGAGAGTCGTGCCGGCAATAATTCCGGCCGTGCCTTTTTTTCTGAAAATTCCGGCAATTCCGAGGACGGTAAACGCAATAAGGTAATCGAATATTATGGCGCCTATCCAGATTCTTACCGTCAACCCCCAACTCATGAGAGAGGGAATGTCAAGACAAAGCTGCAGCACCGAATATGCAAAAGAAGAAAACAGGCCGGTTTTTAAACCGTGGCGAAAAGATATCATGCATATGGGGAGCATGCTTAAAAGAGTTACGGCTCCGCCCAGAGGAAGCGTGTAAAGTTTGATGAGCGACAGCACTGTTGCAAGCGCTATCATAATCGAACATTCGACTAAAGTTTTTGTTTTTGAGTTTTTCATTTGCAAAATCTCCTTGATTTTAATATAACTAAAAACGGAGGCGCGCTTTTTGTAAAAACAATCCCTGCCGGAAAAACACGGCAGGGAAAAACAGGAGCATTATGTTATATCTTCCTTCGCCGGCATTATCCGTACAGGTTAAAAGGGTTCGGATTGCTCCGTCTCAGCAAGTATAAAGGTCTGCTTTATACTTTTACGCACCCCCGATATTTGGTTGTGAATTAAAAAATAAAATTTTTTATGTAATTTATCGTAAATTTTAAACCTTCTTTGCCGAGTCTTGAGTCTTTCTTCCAGACAGCCGAGTGAGGTTCTATCGAAAGATCGCCGTTATATCCGGCGGAATACAGTGCTGCAAATACGCTCGGCCATGCTATTTCATCAAGACCTGCAGGAGGATCCGCAATGGGCTTTCCGACTCTTGGGCTTATAATTCCCGCATATCCTTTTTTGCAAAGTAAAGATGACATTCCGGCCCAGTCTGCACCGTGCAGTCCTGTCGGCGGACTCAGAAACGGAGATGACAGCCGTGTTTTGACAGTACCCTTTATATGTACATGCGCGATTCTTTCTCCGAATTCCGCAATTTCCGCAATATAATCGCAATCTCTGTTGAGAGCATGCGAGCAATCGTATTTAAGCATAAGTTCAGGAAGTTCGCCTAGAATAACTCTCCACTGCTCCGGAGATATAACAAAATTCTGCCAGTCGCAATTCTGGACGGCAATTTTTATTTTTCCGTCTGCACGGCGTATAAGTTCCGAAAAGAATTTTATGGCAGCCGTGTAGTTTTTGTAAAGGCTTATGCTATCGTCGCGGTTGATTCCGCAGACAAAAGTCTTGGCGCCGAGAGTTATTGCCGTGTCAAGAAGCGAATAATATATACAAAGTTCATGACTGTCAAGGACTCCCGCATTGTTGACACTGTGCGACCATCTTCCGACAGATGAAATATCAAGCGGAAAAATTTCGAGAAGTTTTTTCACTTCTTTTTGCGCAGAAACAAAACTTTTTGATTCTTCTGCGCTGTTGCAGCATATTTCAACAAAATCAAGTCCGAGATCTTTTACATATCCGAATTCTTCCCGGGTGTATCCCGCGATCATTCCCAGACGCATTTTTTCTTTCTCCAGTTTATGCAAAGTTATTGCTGAATAAGTTCAAATTTATATCCGACGCCCCATACGGTCTTAAGCGTCCATTTGTCGGAAACTCCTTCGAGTTTTTCACGAAGGCGTTTTACGTGAACGTCAACGGTCCGCGAATCCCCGAGATAATCAAATCCCCATACTTTGTCCAAAAGCTGATCGCGCGTAAATACTCTGTTGTAGTTTGACGCAAGAAAATATAAAAGTTCAAGTTCCTTGGGCGGGATATCAACGGCTTTTCCGCAAAGTTTAAGTTCGTATTTCTGAAGGCTTATTTCAAGGTTGTCGAATTTTATAACTTCCGAGTCGTCGTTTTCGTGTCCGCTGCATCTGCGCAGAACCGCTTTTACCCTTGCGGAAACTTCTTTCATGTCAAAAGGCTTTGTAATAAAATCATCCGCGCCGAGTTCAAGTCCCAGAACTTTATCGAAAACTTCGCTCTTTGCCGTGATCATAATTATGGGTTTCGACGAGATTTCGCGTATTTCCCGGCATACCTGCCAGCCGTCTTTCCCGGGCATCATTATATCAAGGAGAACAAGATCGGGTTCATAGATTTTAAATGCCGAAACGGTTTTGATACCGTTGTTTGCCGTGACGATTTCGTACCCTTCGTTTTCAAGATAGAGTTTTAAAAGATCACATATGTTTGTGTCATCGTCGGCGATAAGTATTTTTAATCCCATAGGTAACCCCTCCTCCGGAAGTTTTCCGATATAGATTTTTAAAATCAATTACATAAAAATTTGAATTAAATGTAAATATTTTTTAAAAAAATATATTACTTTACCTGATGATTATAACTTAAATTTCGACGCAATACATGAACTTTTAATTAACAAATTATGTATATTATGTTACTTTATTAACAGTTTTATAAAAAATAGAGCAAAAAGTTCAAACTTTGTTATTTTAAACTTCCAAAAGTTTTTTTAATTTGTTCACTTTCTCGGTTCATTTTTTCAAAAATTTCAAGGCAATTCGCAGTATTTTTTTGCGTTATGCCGTCAACCGCAAAATTTATCATAGGCATAATTGTCGGCAAAAGTTCGGATATAAAATCCCTGTCCGCTCTTATATTCAGCACAAGGCAGCCGCAGCAAATGCCGGAGGTGCCTTTTGTGGGCATATATTTTTTCGGAGTTTTTTTGTGCAGAAAAGAAGATGAATAATTTGAAATGTTTGAATTTCCGCATAGATGCGACGTAAAAAATTCAGTTTTTTCCTCGCATAATTTTTCGGTTATTTCCGGAATCCTGTCGTTTTTATCAAACCCATCTGAGCCTATTGTTACGACGACATCGGAGCAGAAACACAGATGGTACAGTTTTTCGGTGCATAGTTTCATGCTGTCTTTTGAAGACGCATTTGTGATACATGTGTGATATCCTCCAAGAAGATATCCGCTTTCTTTGAAAATTTTTGTTACGCTGCCGGAGCAGAAAACCGAATGCGAAAGTTCCTCGGAGTTTTTTCCGCAGCATAATATTCCTATTTTAGGCATATCCGTCATTTTACTCATCCCTTCTTAAATCTGTTTATTTAATATAATTTGTTTTTCTAAGTCAGATTATATTGCCGCCGGAATAAACATTTCAAGAAAAACCGTTATGCAATAATCATGCAAAACCTATCTTTTTCGCAGAAATTTTTTTGCGCGTATACTGATTTTGAATCATCAAATGCAATAATTTGGAAATAAAAATCGCACTTTTAAATAAAATGTATTACGATTTTTGTCTTGACATAAAATCTCAAATTATGTATCATATTAGTATAATAGAAGACAGCGGAATAATTTTTCACGAAATACAGGGGAATATGAAAATATATTATGAAAATAATTTATAAAGGCGACAGAACCGATTTTTTAAAAGAAAAAGGCACCGCTTTGGCGCTCGGAAATTTTGACGGCGTTCATACGGGCCATAAAAGACTGCTTTGCGCGACCTCTGAGATCGCTCGTGAAAACGGACTTGTTTCGTGTGTGTATACTTTTTTGAAGCACCCGAGAACATATACCGAAGATAATACCACAAGTCTTATCACGAACAACAGTGAAAAGGAAAAAATAATATCTTCGCTCGGCCTTGACGCCATATATTATGAAAATTTTCCCGACGTGAAAGACTATGACGCGCAGAAATTTTGCAGCAGGATACTTAAGGACACTCTTAACTGCAAAATTGTTATCTGCGGAGAAAATTTCAGATTTGCAAAAGACAGAAGCGCCGGAAGCGGCGTTTTGAAAACCGAAGCTGAAAAACTCGGAATGAACTGCATAGTTATTCCGTATATGGACGATGATAATGAAAAACTGAATTCCACAAGAATCCGCAAACTTATCCGCGCGGGGGATATACAAAAGGCGAACGAACTTTTGGGACACACGTTTTCTATATATTATCCCGTGATTCATGGGAGGCATCTCGGAACCCAGATAGGCGTTCCGACAATAAATCAGACTTTTGAAGAAGAAAAACTCAAGCCTAAAAACGGAGTTTACGCATGTATATGCCATATTGACGGAAAAGAATATATGTCAGTGTCAAACGTCGGCGTAAAGCCTACCGTAACATATAACGAAAAAAATCCGCCCGTTCTTTGCGAAACGCATATAATAGGCTACAGCGGAAATCTGTACGGCAAAAGCATAAAAGTGGATTTTTATAAAAAACTCCGCGACGAAAAACGGTTTTCATCGCTTGATGAACTCGTATCGGAAGTTAAGAAAAATATAGAAGAAACAGAACTTTATTTTTCACGGGAGAAAAAAATTGAAAAAGAATAAATTTAACTTATTCAAAAAGTCGGTATGCATATTTTTATTGCTGAGCCTTGCGTTTTCGGGAATTTCGGTTTTTGCCGACGAAGAACAGGCACCGGAGCAGAAAAATGAATCGTACGTAAAGCCTTTCGTTTATTTCCATGAAAAACCGATGTGCGAGTTTGCGGGAATAGAAAGCCCCGAGATCCACGGGAAATATGCCGTTGCCGTGAATGCCGACACGGGGAGCATAATGTACTGCAAGAATCAAAATGTACTTGCTTTTCCGGCATCTACCGTGAAAATTATGACGGCAATTGTCGCATATGAAAATATTCCGGACCTTGAAACGGAGATTATGGCTTCCGAAAACGCAGTAAAAATATCGAGAGGAACAAGACTGAATCCGCTTCAGCCGATAAAGGCGGGAGAAAAATTTACTGCAAGGCAGCTTATGTACGCAATGCTTATGAACGGAGCGAACGATGCCGCAAATGTTCTTGCGGAGCATGTCGGCGGAAGCGTGGCAAAATTCTGCGAAATGATGAACGACAAGGCGAAAGAAATAGGGGCGGTAAACACAGTATTCAAAAATCCCACCGGTCTTCATGAAGAGGGAATGGTGACAACGGCTTACGATATGGCCCTTATTGCAAACTACGCATATTTTATTAATGAAATTACCGAAATGGCGTCGACTGCGAATTATACTATCGATAAAACCGAAAAGACCGATACCAGCCGGTATATAATCAACCGCAACAGAATGATTTTAAGGCTTGAGGGGCAGAAAAACTATTTTTACAAAGGTTCGCGCGGACTAAGTTCCGGAAGCACTCCTCAGGGAGGCGTATGCATTGTTGCCGCGGCAAAAAGAAACGGCCTTACGTATATTGTTGTAGTACTTGATTCAGAAGAAACAGACAGCGAAAATTTCGGATATTCGGACGCCGAAAGCATACTTGACATGTGCTTTAATGAGTTTTCGATGCAGGAGGTCATAAGCAAGAATAAAATTGCATGCGAGGTGCCTGTAGGACTTTCGTCGTCTACCGACTATGCAACGCTTTTCCCGAAGGAAAGCGTAAGCGCACTTTTGCCGAACAATATTGATACAGGCGCGGATTTAAAATATGAAAAACTCATATATAAAGACGCGAACGCGCCTATAAGGCAAGGCGACGAATTCGGAGATTATGTTGCGGTTTTTAAAGATGATATTGTTCTCGGCAGGACAAAACTTGTGTCCGGAACGGACATTGAAAGAAGCAATATCTTATATATAATGCACAGAATAACAAATTTTTTGAAGAGCAGATGGTTTAAGGCGGCGGCAGTTTCCGCAGTTGTAATATTCATTATATACTGCGTCGCATACGCAAGAGCCAGAAAGAAAAGAAGAAATTACAGACGCTGAATTTTAAAAATATTTTTTAAATTTTAAAAAACCCTTTCATTTTTCAAAACTATGTGATATAATACCTAAAACAGAAGAAAACGGCGGGGTGCCGCGGGATTTTGTTTTTGGATTTTATCCCTGATTAAGAGCCGGGGGATCCGGCAAAAATATTTGATTTTGGAGGTGCTAACATGGCATATTTAATTACTGATGAATGTATTTCGTGCGGCGCTTGCGCCGATGAATGTCCGGTGAAGTGCATTTCGGAGGGCGACGGCAAATTTGTAATCAATAAAGACGAATGTATTGATTGCGGAACATGCGCAAGCGTTTGCCCCGTAAGTGCTCCCGTTTCGGAATAATTTTTTTGAAAAGTAAGATAGACGCTCCTTGCGGGCGTCTATTTTAATTTTTGCGGTTTTGCTATTGAAATAAAAATATTTTTGCTATATAATAAAAATGTAACTTCATTGTGATATTTCTTTTGGAGAAAAGCAAATAATATGGATGGAATTATAAATATATATAAAACCTGCGGCGTAACATCTCACAGCACTGTTTCGAGGCTTAAAAAAATTCTCGGCATTAAAAAAGCGGGGCATGCCGGAACGCTTGACCCCATGGCGACGGGAGTTCTTCCGGTACTGATCGGCAGGGCTACCTGCGCTCAGGACTATATTATGGGAAAGAGCAAATGCTACCGCGCGGGAATCCGTTTCGGTACGGAAACGGACAGCGGAGATATCACGGGAAATATTATTAAGAAGGAAGACTTTAATAAAGACAAGGAAACAGTCATTGACGCCGCAAAATCATTTTGCGGAAAAATAAAGCAGACGCCTCCCATGTACTCTGCCGTTAAAGTCGGCGGCAGAAAACTTTACGAACTTGCAAGGGAAGGGAAAACGGCAGAACGAAAAGAACGTGAAATTGAGATATACAGTATTGATTTTGAAAAAAAACTCAATGATACCGACTACGTTTTCGTTGTAATGTGTTCTAAGGGAACATATATAAGGACGCTTGCAGAAGATATAGGAAAAAAACTCGGGACGGGAGCGTGCCTTTTCAGTCTTGAAAGAATTTCAAACGGCATGTTTACGGCCGATGACAGCATAACTCTTGACGAACTTCAGGAATATGCGGACAGGAATGAAACCGATAAAATCAGTGAACGGATAATTTCCTGCGAGAAAATTTTCGAAAAATATCCTGCGGTCACTCTTTCGGCGTTTTATTCGAAACTTTGCAAAAACGGCTGCGAAATATATGCGTCAAAGGCGGGAATAGATATCGGTATATTCGATTCCTGCGGATTTTGCAGACTTTATGACCAAAACAACGTGTTTTTTGCCTTGGGCAAACTTTCATTATACAATTCGGGACATGCAGTAAAGGCGGTCCTGCGCTTTGCCGACTGATATTTTTTAAAGGACTTTGGTTTTATGAAAAAAATAATCGCAATATCGCTTGCAGCGATTTTTGTATGCGTTGCCGCGGCGGCAGGAGTATTGGTTTTAAAAAATCGCAAAGATCGGGGCGGCGTAAAAAAAACAACATATATTTTTTACGAATACGACGGAATTTCATGCGCCGACGATGACCCCGATTATCTTTTGTGCAACAGGTTTATGCAATACGAAAACGACGGTGTGTCAGTGCTTATTACCGATGATAACTATGAAGAATACGGCGACGGAGCAGTGTTTTTTTCGAAGTATTTCGATATTTTGCGCAGAGGCGATAATGAAGAATACAAAAACTGTTTTGCGGACGGCGTTTACAATAACGCAGATGAAATCCGGGAGTTTACGCCGCAGAGAATTTATGATATTATTATAGAAGATGTATCTGATGAAGAAAAATTAAGATATGTTGTGAGATATAAGATATTGAAAAACGACGGCTCTTTCAGGACCGATATAATTGACGATATATATCATCCGCTTGTGTTTGAACTGAGTCCCGGCAGCGATGGCAGTTTGAAAATATCGGATATATATGAATATTATAAATAGTATTTTTAAAACGGAGGTATTTTATATGAGTTTCTTTGATGATTTTTCAAAAAATGTAAGCTATTCCGCAGGGAAAGTATGCGAGAAGGCTGAAAAACTTGCCAAGGTTTCGGCTGTGACGATAGAAATTGCTTCCCAGAAGGATAAACTTTCGAAAATTTATGCTAAAATCGGAGAAAGAGTAGTCGAAAACGCTCTTGAATCCTGCGAGCATGAAAACGACGTATTTTATAAACTTATCGACGAGGCAAAGTGCGAGAGGGGAAAACTTCTTGACCTTATCAAAAAGAAGGAAGAAATACAAAAAATAAAAAAATGCCGCAACTGCGGAGAAAAACTCTGCGGCGATGTTTTGTACTGCCCGTCATGCGGTGCTAAAGTTTCCGAGTAAACCGGGAAAACGCAGTTTTGCAGGACGCCTTCGGCGTCCTGCGTTTTATTCTTAAGCATCTACAGGGAGAGTTTTGTGTGATAATACTGAGTCTTGATAATATAAATATTTCTTTCGGAGAAAAAAATATTCTTCGGAACATATCTTTTGGGCTTAATGAAGGGGATAAACTCGGGATTGTGGGTGTAAACGGCGCCGGAAAAAGCCTGCTTCTGAAAACCATTACGGGAAAAATTTCTCCCGAGTCCGGCGGAGTTTATATATCCCGCGACAAAAAGATTTCATATCTCGAGCAAAACGATTATTTTGATCCCGAAAAAACAATTTTTGATGAAATGCTTCCGGCCTTTTCAGAACTTTGCGCGCTTGAAGAAAAACTTGCGCAGCTTTATGAAAAAATGAATGATAAAAATGATTCAAACAATCATATGGCCCTTGCAAAAGAATATACTTTAAGTGAGGAAAAATTCCGAACATGCGGAGGATATGAATATAAAAACCGCATAAAAAGCATGCTGTGCTCGCTCGGGTTTGACGAGGAAAGGCAAAAATCTAAAACAAGCACGCTTTCGGGCGGGCAGAAAACAAGGCTCTGCCTTGCAAGAACGCTGCTTTGCGAAAGCGATATTCTGATTCTCGACGAGCCGACAAACCATCTTGATATAAAAACGGTAGTGTGGCTTGAGGAGTTCTTGTCTTCATACAAAAAGACGCTGCTTGTTGTTTCGCATGACAGATACTTTCTTGACAAAGTGACAAATAAAACTTTTGAAATTGAAAACGGCGAGGGTAAAATGTATAATGTCCCTTATACAAAATTCGTCGAACAAAAGCAAAAGAATCTTGAAACCGATATTAAGCATTATGAAATGCAGAAACGCGAAATTGAAAGAATGGAAGCGTTTATAGAAAACCAGAGAAGGTGGAACAGGCAAAGAAATATAATTGCTGCCGAAAGCCGCATGAAAGCCATTGAAAGAATGGACAAACTTGAAAGGCCAAAGAATGCTCCTGGCAAAATTTCGATGAAATTTTCATCCGGAGAACATAAACTTTTGTCTGATAATATTCTTGAGGCGAGAGAACTTACAAAGGGATTTTCCGGGAAAACTCTTTTTTCGGGAGTGTCATTCGTGCTTCACAGCAGAGAAAGAATGTTTATATTCGGTCAGAACGGAGTCGGAAAATCAACGCTGTTAAAAATTCTCAGCGGGAAAATCACAGAATACGGCGGCAGTTTTGAATATATAAACAAGATAAAAATAGGTTATTACGACCAGGAACACCAAGGACTTAATCCCGGCAACACAGTACTTGAAGAGTTGTGGGACGATTTTCCGGATAAAAATCAGAACGAAATAAGAAGCATTCTTGCAAGATTTCTGTTTACGGCGGATGATGTTGAGAAAAAAGTTTCGAGCCTGTCGGGAGGCGAAAAAGCAAGGCTTACATTCGCAAAAATGATGCTTGAAAAACTCAACCTTCTGATACTTGACGAGCCCACAAATCACCTTGACGCGCAAAGCAGAGAGGTGCTGGAAGACGCGCTTTCGGAATATGACGGAACTATACTTGCAGTGTCGCACGACAGATATTTTATAAAAAAACTTGCGACAAGAATTATGGAACTGTATCCCGGAGGTTATTTCGACTACACGGGAGGATATGAGGATTTTTGCGAATATGTTAAAAATCATCCTCGTGACGCGAAAACCGGAGAGCGCGGAGAAGACAGCAAAAAGGATAATAAAAGTGAGTATATTAAGGGCAAAGAGGAAAAAAGCATAAAAAGAAAGAATCAAAAACAACTTTCCGATACTGAAAATGAAATTCTGAAAATTGAAGAAAGACTTTCTGAAATAGAGAAACTTATGCAGGAAAACGCATCTGATTATATTGCCGCGGCAAAATTTTATGAGGAAACCGAAAAGTTAAACTTAAAACTCGAGGAACTTTACGAAAAACTGGAAAAACTCACGGAAGCCTGCGGACTTTCCTGAAATTTCGTCCGAAAATGGAAATTTTAGGCGTAAAAATATGACGAACAGTGGAATTTTCGGTTCGTCATTTTTTATACAGTGTAGAAAATAACGGCATATTTTTGTAAATTTTCAACAAAACATTTGTTGCGATTTTTAAGTTAAAATATGAATATGAGTTCAAAAAGTAAATTTAACGGCAATTATTTATTTAAAAAACTTATATGATAAAATTATATATAACAAAAATAAAAACGCGAAAACCCTATAATTATAATGCACAAAATATTTAATAAAATTAATTATATATAACTATAATTATTAAATTTGTGAATTTTTTAATTTAATATAAATTTTTTATACAAACTTTTCCACATTTTTTGCAAGCGTTTTTGTGCCATTTTATAAAGTTGACTAAATAAAGGACCCGGTAATTGTCATACTTGACAAAAAAGGCATATTATGCTATTCTTTTTATAAGAATAAATAGGTATATTTATGTCATTTTTTGTCGGTCTTTTTTGCATTTTGAAACATGCTCGCATGTTTTGCCGCACGGGCTTTTGCACAAGAAAAAATATATTTTTCGGCGCAGAAGATTCCGAACGACGCATGCCTGTAAAAATTACCGCGGAAAACAGATATAAAAATTCCGCGCCGGCCGGGTCAGAAGCATGGATTCGGCACATATTTTGCGGCGCGGATTTATGTTTCGGCTTTGCAAATATTTTAGGAGGAAATAAACGAATGAACAAAAATGTAAAATTTTTCGGCAAGTTTATATGCGCAACTCTCGCTGCATCAACGATCTTTTCTTCCGCAGCGTTTGTATCTGCGGCAAAAGGTTCGTCCGAGCCTACATATAATTCGCTTGCGCAGACTGCCGAACTGCTTACATCCACAACATATGACGAATATCTTATAAGATACTCCAAGACCGATATGGCAAACGAAACCGTAGTTGTTGACGCTGTGGATTTCGACCGCAAAAGCACGACTTCCGACGTTCTTGTGCTTGATGATAAAGATGGCATCTTGGGCGGGAATTTTGAGAAAGTGTTGTACACTCCCGATACCGGTAAGACAGGGTTTAAGGTAAATATTCCCAAGACCGGACTTTACAATATCGAAATTTCATATTTCCCGTTTTCAAAAGTATATTACGACGACGAGAACAAAATAGTTGCGACCGAGCAGTCAAATCCTAAAAATCTGAATACCGGCGATTACAACTGCCTTTCCGGAAACACTTCTGCTATCGAACGCGTTTTTGCGATAGATTCCGAAGTTCCCTTCTCCGAGGCGAGAAACATTTCTTTCCCGAGAATATGGAAGAACAACTATATAAATCCCGGACACAGGGAATTCAAACTTGACATAAACGGCAATGAGATCCGTCCTAAAATGTATGAGGCGCCGGAATGGAGAAGCGTTACACTGAAAGACTCCAACGCCTTTTACGACGATTCGTTTGTTTTCTATTTTGAACAGGGCGAGCATACGATACAGTTTGATTCTTCGCGTGAACCTGTTATTTTGGGAGAAATAAAGTTATATACCGAAGAAAAATTAAAGACATATGAAGAAGTGAAAAGCGAATACGAAAAGAACGGATATAAATCCGCATCTTCCGACGCTTCGATAAAACTTCAGGCCGAAACGCCGAAATACACTTCCGAGCAGGTTATCTATCCCGTAAACGACAGAACATCCGCTGTTACCGAACCCCAGGAGGGCGCAGTTTCGCTTCTCAATACGATAGGCGGAGAAAAGTGGGAAATTGCGGGTCAGCAGGTAGCGTATGAATTTACCTGTAAGGAATCGGGACTGTATTATATAATTCCGCGTTCAAAGCAGTCGGTATACTCCGGCATATTTTCATCAAGATCGCTGAAAATTAACGGGGAATATCCGTTCAGCGACGCAAAACACCTTCAGTTCAACTATTCCGACAACTGGAAAACAGATCCGTTAAATGACGGAAAGACAGAATTTGTATTCTATTTTGAAGAAGGAAAAACATACGAGATTTGTTTTGAAGTAGTTCTCGGAAATCTTACCGAGGATTTAAGAAAAGTTAACCAGAGTCTTGAAAAAATGAATGAGTATTACAGAAAAATACTTATGATAACAGGACCCAATCCGGATAAATATACTGATTACGACTTTGCAAAACTTATTCCCGAAGTTTTGAAAGGAATGAGAACAGAAGCCGAAAATCTCTATAGCATATCTGCGGAACTTGAGCAGATTATGGGACAGAAGGGCGAACACTCTGTTCTTCTTGATAAAATAGCATATATTCTTGATCTTATGGGAAATAACCAGACGAAAATACCCGATAACTTATCTGTACTCAAGACATATATTGGTTCTCTCGGTACATGGCTTCTTCAGTCTAAAAACCAGCCTTTGCAGGTTGACTATATTCTTATACAGGGTATAGATGAGGAACTTCCCAAACCCGAGGCAAGTTTTTGGCAGTCATTGAAATTTGAGGTAAGTTCGTTTATAAAATCGTTCTTTACTGATTATAACTCGCTCGGCTCGACTGCCGAATCCAAAGGCAGCGATCAGTCGATTGAAGTATGGGTAACGACAGGACGCGACCAGGCTCAGATTTTGCGCGAAATGGTAGATGATTTTACTCAGAGTTCAGGAATTTCGGTAAATATTAAACTTGTTGCGACAGGAACTCTTCTGCCCGCAACGCTTGCCGGCGTGGGGCCGGACGTTGCGGACGATGCGGATCCTACGAGTTACGGCGTAAGAACTGCGGTTAAAAACCTTAACGAGAAAGATCCCGAAACAGGGGAATATGTGTTCTCCGGCATGGATGAAGTGAAGACGTGGTTCAGCGATGCCGCATGGAGAGCCGTTACGGTATATAATCCCGACGCTACCGACGCAATTAACGAAGAGGCGATTTACGGTGTTCCCGTAACGCAGTCATTCCCGATACTTTTCTACCGCAAGGATATTTTCACGGATCTCGGACTTCAGGTTCCGGAAACGTGGGATGATGTATACGGAATTATAAGAACATTGTCCGACAACAATATGTCAATGGGTCTTTTGAGCGATTCGAACATGCTTCTTACATTCATGTATCAGAAAAACGAACCGCTGTATGCGGGTGATACGCCAGAAACTCTCGGTATGAGAACAAACCTTGATTCAAATATTGCACTTGACGCATTCCAGACGATGTGCGAGTTCTTCACAATGTACAGCCAGCCCGTAAAATTTGACTTCCCGAACCGTTTCAGGACAGGAGAAATGCCGATAGGCATTGCCGATTACAGCACTATTTATAATCAGCTTGAGTGCTTTGCCCCTGAAATCAAAGGTCTTTGGGAATTTGTAAGAATTCCCGGCACGCTTCAGGAAGACGGAACTGTAAATCATGCAATTCCCACTACCATCACAGCTTCAATGATTATGCATAATTCCAAAAATCCTCAGGCTGCATGGGAGTACATAAAATGGTGGACGAGTGTTTCCGCACAGGAAAGATTCGGAAAAGAACAGGTTGCCGTTATGGGATCTGCCGCAAAATATAATACGGCGAATATTGAGGCGCTTAAGGCTCAGCCGTGGTCATCTCAGGAAGTTAAAAATCTTTCCCAGCAATTCGAGTCCCTCGAGGGAACGCCTATGACGCCGGGTAACTATATAATTGCAAGATATGAAAACTTCGCTTTCCTTGACGCATACGATAACGGAAAGTCTCCTTCCGATGCTCTGCTTTATTATATAGACGAAATAAACAGTGAGATAACAAGAAAACGTGACGAATATGATTTTCTTACCTATGAGAAATATCTTGAAAGAAAAGATAGTTCCGGGTCTAACTAAATCTTCGTTTACAACAGAAATTCACATTAAGGAGTGAAACAAATGTCTGAAAAGACAATAGAGCAGAACAATCCTGCGGCAAAAAGACCTACTCTGCGTAAAGATATGACAAAGTGGGAATGGACAAAAAAAGAAATGAAAGTAAACCGTGTGGGTTATTATATGGTTGCTCCGTTCTTTCTTATATTCCTTACATTTACGATAGCGCCGGTTGTTTTATCGCTTATACTGAGTTTTACGTCGTTCAACATGCTTGAATGGCCTAAATTCCTATTTCTTGATAATTACATAAGATTATTTCTTGAGGACGATATATTTCTCCTTGCTGTAAAAAATACTCTTATTTTTGCAATAATGACAGGTCCTGCATCATATTTCTTATGTCTTATATTTGCGTGGTTTATAAATGAACTTACCCCTAAAATCAGGGCTATAGTAACACTTATATTCTATGCGCCGAGTATTTCCGGACAGATATATATAGTTTGGACGGTTATGTTTTCTTCGGACCAGTACGGTTACGCAAACGGTATTCTTATGAAACTCGGAATTATAAATTCACCGATACTTTGGTTCCAGGACACAAATTACATAATGCCTCTTGTTATACTCGTAGCATTATGGACATCTCTCGGAACATCTTTCCTTTCGTTTATAGCCGGATTTCAGGTTGTTGACAAAAGTCTTTACGAGGCTGCGGCTGTTGACGGCATAAAGAACAGATGGCAGGAGCTGTGGTTTGTAACATTGCCCGCAATGAAGAACCAGATGGTTTTCGCGGCAATTATGTCTATAACACAATCATTCGGTTTCGGCGGAGTTGTAACTACGCTTTGCGGATTCCCGTCTCCGAATTACTGCGCATGGACAATCATGCATCACCTTGAAGATTACGGCGGACAGCGCTGGGAAGTCGGATACGCGTCGGCTATTGCAACGGTACTGTTTGCGATCATGATAGGTTCGAACTTGTTGGTTAACAGAATGCTGTCGAAAGTAGGTAAGTAAGATGGATAAAAAGAAAAAATTTAAGATTCAGATAAAGTCCCATCGTCTTAACCGTTCCGTCGGCGGCGATATCGGAATAGATATAATGCTGATAATTTTCGGCGCATTTATGTTTCTGCCTATGCTTTATGCAATCTGTCAGGCACTGAAACCTCTTGATGAATTGTGGATGTTCCCTCCGAGATTTTTTGTTCAGAACCCGACGTTTAAAAACTTTTCAGACCTGTTCAAACTTATGAGCAGTTCGTGGGTTCCGTTTTCAAGATATATTTTCAATACCGCGTTTGTTTCATTTGCAGGCACTTTCGGGCATTTGTTTATCGCGTCGATGGCAGCATATGCCCTTACGAAAATAAAATTTCCGGGAAGAAATTTTATTTTCCAATTGATATATCTTTCCCTTATGTTTAACTCGACTGTAACAAGTATAACAAACTATATTACAATGTCGGCTCTCGGCTGGATAGATACATACTGGGCACTTATAGTTCCGGCTTTCGGTTCGACGCTCGGACTTTACCTTATGCGTCAGTTTATGGATTCTTCGGTGCCTGATCAGGTAATAGAATCCGCAAGACTTGACGGAGCAAGCGAACTTAATATTTACTGGAATATTGTAATGCCTATGGTAAAACCCGCGTGGCTTACACTTATAGTATATTGTTTCCAGGGACTTTGGAACAGCGGCTCTTCAATATTTATATACAGTGAGCAGCTTAAAACATTTAACTACGCGATAACGCAGATATTGTCCGGCGGTATCGTAAGAAGCGGCGCCGCATCAGCTTCGGCTGTTGTAATGATGATTGTGCCGATCGCGGTATTCGTTGTAACACAGAGTAATATTATAGAAACAATGGCAAGTTCCGGAATGAAGGATTAAGGAGGATAAAAATGAAACATTTAAAAAGAATACTGGTCCTTCAGGTGCTTTTGCTTGTTGTCGTTTCAATGGTACCGGTTTCGGCTATAACGCCATATTCAACGTATACCTATGACATTGACGGAGAATATATGGAATCTCCGCATGCATTTGTGCCGTACAAAATAGTTGACTACAAGTCAATGGGTCTTGACACCGAACTTTTAGATCCTGAAGACGTTCATGTCCGCAAAATAACGGATGATTCCGGAAATGTTACGGATTATCAGATTTTTATATCAGATACCGGAAACAAACGGGTAGTTGTAACAGATTCGGATTTTAAAACCATAGCGATTATAGACAGTTTTATAAATGAATGGGGCGTACCGGATTCAATTAACGACCCGAGAGGAATTTATGTTGCATACGGAAAACTTTATATATGCGACTGCAATTCCAACAGAATTCTTGTGTTTAATGCCGAGGCTTCAGAAGACGGAACGTATTCATTTGACTTTATAAAAACACTCGAAGAACCTAAAGGGGATGTTTTTTCCGAAAGTACGGTTTATAAACCGGTTGCGGTTGCTGTTGATAATTCGGGAAGAATATATGTAGTTTCGTCGACTTGTTATCAGGGAATTATTTCAATGACAACAGACGGCGTGTTTACTGCATTTTTAGGTCCTCAGGCAAGCGATATATCTTTCTGGGACATGATATGGAGAAATATCCAGACAGCAGAACAGAGAAGCCAGAAAGAAAAGAATGTGTCTACCGCTTACAACAATATAAATATTGATGACAGTGGATTTATATATGCGACGACATCGTCGCTGTCAGAGAGCAAACAGCTTGAGGCTATAACTTCAAAGTCTAAGGACAGCACGTACGCTCCTGTCAAGATGCTGAACCCGGGCGGCGAAGACGTAATGAAAAGAAACGGATTTTATCCGCCTTCCGGCGAAGTCAATGTAAACGAAGAAGAAACCTCTGACGCAAAAATTACGGGAGTTTCAAAGATTATTGACGTTGCTTTGGGGCCTGACGGCGTATGGAGCATACTCGATTCAAAAAGACAGAAGATATATACATATAACAATAACGGAGAATTATTGTATATATTCGGCGACCAGGGCAACCAACTCGGAAATCTGCAGAATGCTTCGGCAATAGATTATCTTGGAACAAGCATAATTGCTCTTGATAAAATCAACAAAAATATTACCGTATACAACAGAACCGAATACGGAGATTTGCTTGCGGTAGCGCTCAAGCATCAGAACGAGCGTCAGTATAGCCAGACTGTAGAAGACTGGACCGAAGTGCTTCAGAGAAATTCAAACTTTGATATGTCGTATGTAAGCATCGGTCAGAGTTATTACAGAGAAGGCAAGTACCGCCAGGCAATGAATATGTATAAATATGCGTATGATGTCAGCGATTATTCAGATGCTTATAAAGAACTCCGTAAGGAAACGATATCTAAAGTAATAATACTTATTCCGATTGCGGTTATCGTGATCTGCATTTTGCTCTCGAAATTCCTTTCGTATGCGGCAAAAGTAAATACTGCGGCGCAGTCATCCTCATATAAGCGTAATTTATGGTCCGAATATTGCTACGGATATCACTTAATATTCCACCCGTTCGACGGTTTCTGGGATATAAAGCACGAAAAGCGTGCGACCGCAAAGGGCGCAACATTAATACTCGGATTTACCGTGATAGCGTATATATACAATTCCATAGGCAAGGGATATATAATAAATCCCACGCCCAAAGGCGCAAGCCTTGTAATGTCGATACTTTCGATACTCATGCCGGTATTTTTGTGGATATTGGCAAACTGGTGTCTTACAACGCTGTTTGATGGCGAAGGCACTATGAAAGATATATATATTGCAACCTGCTATTCGTTGTTCCCGCTGCCGCTGTTTATGATGGTTGCAACGTTTGCATCGAACTTTATTACAGTAGACGAAGTATCTGTAATAAATATGATTACGGGAATTGCATATTTCTGGGTAGGATTTCTGCTGTTTTTCGGAATGCTTACGATACATGACTATTCTCTTGGAAAAAATGTTCTTACAAGTCTTGGAACAATAATAGGTATGGCATTTATCATGTTCATAGGAGTTTTATTCTCAAGCCTTATAGGAAAAATCATATCTTTCGTATATAGCATTATCGTAGAATTTTCATATAGGATATAAGATTGAAAGGAGAAAAACGAAAAATGAAAAAAATAATATCTGTAATTCTTTCAATCTTTATGCTTGCGTGCACCCTTTCTTCTTTTACATTCGTTCACGCCGAAGGACCTGAGTTTTTGTGCAAGTCCGGAGGTGCCGATGTATTTGTAGATAAAAGCACGGGAGATGTTCAGTTTTATCTGAACGGCAAACTGCTTTTTTCCGAAGACGTGCCCGACGGTACAAAAATTACCGATACCGTTGCTGTTGAAGATTATACTTCAAAAGTTTTTAAAAGCCCGCAGGAAAAAGTTGCAACTACAATGAATTACTTTTATGACAACGGCGAATATGCGATATTTGCCGACAAGGATTCCGGAGAAGTTGCAATGATGACAAAAAGCACGGGACAAATACTTCTTACGAACCCTTATGACGTAGGCGCGACCACATCTGACACAAAAATCAAGAATCAATTGCTTTCGCAGGTAATTCTGACTTATCAGAAACGCGGAAATGAAAATACATATTCGAGTTTTGGCGAAGGCGCGCTTAATAATCAGGTAAAAATTAAAAAAATCCGTTCCGGTGTTAGGGTTGAATATACAATAGGACGTTCGGAAATCCGCACTCTTGTTCCGGAACTTATCGAAAAGGGAGCTTTTGAAGAAAAGATTCTTTCAAAGGTTACAATCGAAAACGCAGTATCGGGAAAAACCGAGGCTGCTGTAAAAAAAGATTACAGCAAACTCACGGCGTTCTATAACCTTAAAGACCCGAATGCTAAAGGTCTTTCGGATACCGCCAAGAAAAATATGAAACTTACATATCCGATAACTCAGAAGTATGCCGTGTACATGCTCGATGCCGGTACTTCCGCAAGACAGAAGTACGAAATAGAAAGCATAATTAAAGAATATACCGATTACTCGTTTGAGGACATGGAAAGCGATTATGCGACTGTTGAATATGAGGGTACAGAGGCTTCTCCCCCACTGTTCAAAATTGCAATAGAATATTATGCGGACGAATACGGATTTAAGGTAAGAGTTCCGTCTAAGAGCATAAGATATGATTCCGCCGAATATACGGTTTCAAATATGATTATTCTTCCTTATCTCGGCGCAGGCTCAAATGATGAATCCGGATATACTTTCATTCCTGATGGCTCCGGCGTTATTACTTATTTCAAGGACGCTGTCGAAAAGCCTATCGTAATTACCGGCAAAATGTACGGGATGGATTATTCATATCATAAAACAAGCGGCCAGAATCAGGAAGTAATGAGATTACCCGCATTTGGTGTTGCAAGAGATTCTTCGTATATGCTCGTTACAAAGAAGACTGCAAAAACAAATGTCGATCAGGCTTCCGCAAACCAAACCTCGGATTTTGACTATTCCGGTGTTAATGTCAGCGAAAAGACCGCATATCTCGGATATGTTGAGGAAGGCGAATCTCTTATTGACATATCAACGGCTCATGGCGGAACTGTAAGCCATAAGTACAATTCAGCGTATACAAAAATATATCCGATATTGAAGGATACGTATAAATTGTCGGGCGTAAATGCTGAAATGACGGTCGATTCAAACAGAAAATATACCGGAAACTATACATACAGAATTTTCCCGCTTTCTGATGAAAAGGCAAATTATATAGGCATGGCGGAAGTTTTGAGAGATTACCTCGAGAAAACAGGAGTTATTTCAAAACTCGATAAAGAAAACGGAAACAGCGATATACCCCTGTATCTTGAAAACTTCGGTTCGCTCACCACAAGTCAAAAAATAATGGGATTTCCTGTCAGCGAACAAACTCCTCTTACAACTTTTGAACAGAGCAAAACCATGATCTCTGAACTCAAAGAAGCGGGCGTTGAAAATATCAATCTGAAACTTACCGGTTGGTATAACGGCGGTCTTAGCCATACGGTGCCGAGTAAACTTAAAGTTGAAAAGGCTCTCGGCGGTGAAAAAGATCTTTTGGACCTTATAAAATATGCCTCCGAAAACAAAATCGGAATCTATCCCGACTTGGAATTTACGTTTGTAAGCAAAACCGAAATGTTTGACGGTTATAACTACAAGAAGGATGCTGTGAAAACTATCGATAAGCGTTCTGCCGTAATTCAGGAATACAGCCCGCTGTATCAGGAATTTGAAGACGGAAGATATCAGATACTTTCTCCGAACGCAATCTCAAAGTTCTACGAAAAATCTTCCGAAAAATATTTGAAGTATAATGCCGGAGGAATTTCCGTCGCAAGTCTTGGCTCATATCTGAATTCCGATCAGAATGAAGACTATCCTTATACAAGAGAAGAAGCAAAATCCGAGATTTCCAATATTTTGTCAAAAATGAAGGAAGATAACGGAAGTGTGCTTGTAGACGGAGGAAATTCATATACGCTGAAATATGCCGACCATATTCTAAATATGCCTGTCGACAGCAGCCGTAACGTTTATACGAGCGAGGCAATCCCATTTATCGGAATGGTGCTTCACGGATATAAGGAATACACGGGAACTGCCATGAACCTTGACGGTGACTATAAATATTCTATACTGAAAGCCGTTGAAAACGGTGCATCTCCGTACTTCATACTTTCTTATACATCAGATGAATTTGACAATACTTCGGAACTTAAAAACTATCCGGAGTTTAGAAAATATTATTCTATCAAATATAATATTTGGAAAAATGACCTTGTGGAAACGTATAACACTTTGAATGATGCTCTTTCCAATGTAAAATATTCCACAATTTCATCTCACGAATATATAGATGAAAGAGTTGTAAAAGTAACATATTCTAACGGTGTATCGTTTATTCTGAATTATAACGATGAACCGTATGAATATAACGGAACAACAATAGAAAAATTAAGTTTTATAAATGAGAAAGGAGAAGACCATGAATAAAGCGGTATCTGCCCCAAACCAGGGTACAAAAAAGAAAAAAAAGCCCGCATCGCTTGACGCAAAAAAGGCAAGGGCCGGAATATGGTTTGTTCTTCCTTTCCTTATAGGTCTTGTTTGTATATATCTTCCTATGATATACGATTCTATAAAACTCAGTTTTCATAGAATTCATATAGTAAGGGGCGGAGGGTTTGTCCTTGAATATGTAGGCTGGCAAAATTACAGCGACGCCCTTTTTTCGGATGCAAACTATGTTCAGGTGCTTGTTGAAAGCGTAAAACAATTGGTACTCGATATACCTGCAATAGTTCTGTTTTCACTCTTTATGGCAATAATACTTAACCAGAAGATGATAGGCCGTGCAGTGTTCCGTGCAATATTCTTCATACCTGTAATAATTTCAACCGGCATTATAGACTCTCTTGACCAGAGCAACGCGATATCGAATTATATGAGTTCCGACTCTATAGATACGGGTAACATAAACGGTTCTTCAGCAACAGAGATTGTTTCAAGCATGGATATTACAAACCTGCTTGGAAATATGGCGGTCGGAACGGAACTTGTGCAATATGTCGTTAATATTGTAAATAATATATTCAATATTGTAAACCGTTCCGGCGTACAGATGCTGATTTTCCTTGCGGGACTTCAGTCGATTTCTCCGTCGATTTATGAATCGTGCACCATGGAGGGAGCAACTCCTTGGGAAACTTTCTGGAAGATAACATTCCCGATGATAAGTCCTATGATACTTGTAAACTCTATATATACGGTCATAGATTCATTTACATCGGAATCGAATAAGGTTATGTCATATATAACGGAAGTATACAGAGGCGAGGACGGAAACGTGCTTAGCGCCGCCATGTCGTGGATGTACTTTTTAATAGTAATGCTGATAATTCTTCTGGTAGCGGCAATACTTTCTTCATATGTATTCTACCAGAGAAGAGATTGATGAAGGGAGGAAATGAAAATGACTGATAACGGCACACAGAAGAAACTTTATGTATATAATGCCGACCAGAATAAAGAATATAAAAAAGTTTCATGGTTTGAAAAGTTAAAATTAAAAGTATTTTCAGTGAACTTCCTTGTGAAAGTATTGTGGGCAATATTCAGATTTGTATTGCTTATAGGCATCTCTTTTATTATAATATATCCCTTTTTCACAAAAATCACATCATCTTTTATGAGTCCTGACGATTTTCTTGACAGCACCGTAAAAATGATACCGAAGTATCCAACGCTTGATCAGTATAAGTATATAATAATCGAAAACAAATATTTTAAAGCTCTGTTTAATACGGCGCTGATATCAGGGCTTTCCGCAGTCCTGCAGACAATAGTCTGCGCACTTGTCGGATATGGCCTTGCAAAATTTAAATTTAAAGGAAGAGGTCTTGTATTTGCATTTGTTGTACTTACAATGATAGTTCCGAACAAAACGCTTATGCTGTCCATGTTTATGAAATTTAAATATTTCGATGTGTTTGGCATTTATAAGGGTCTTAATGCGATCTTCCATTATTCGACGAAGGCAACTCCGTCTATTGACCTTATAAATACGTTTTGGCCGATGCTTATACTTTCGGCAACCGCAATAGGTTTTAAGAACGGACTTTACATATTTATATTCAGGCAGTTCTATAAAGGCGTGCCTGACGAACTGGAAGAGGCGGCTTATGTTGACGGTTCCGGCACTTTCGGGACATATTTTAAAATCATATTGCCTCTTACAATTCCGATGATGGTAACGGTATTTATGTTCTCGTTCTCGTGGGGGTGGACGGATACATTCTATTCATCTATTTTCTACACCTCAACAGGACCTTTAATGCTGGCAAATATAATAAAAGTCCCGGCAAGTCTTAATATTATGTTTGCGGCAAGCGCCCTTTACAACTCGGCAGTTACGAATACGTGCGCACTCCTTGTTATTCTGCCGTTGTTTATAATATTCCTGTTTGCACAGAAATCACTTGTACAGGGAATTGAACGTTCCGGTATCGTTGGTTAAAAAATATATAAGGAAAATTTCCGGCATATGCCGGAAATTTTTTTGCGTTTGTGAAAAAAATAATTATGAATAAACTGTAAATAAACATAAGATATTTTAAAAAATCAAGAACACTTGTTTGACATTGCAAAAATTATATGCTATAATTGCAGTGTAATTAAGAAAAACTGTTTTATTTTAATAGAGTTTAATTTTGTTTGTAAATTATGGTTTAAGAGGTATAATGTATGGCTGAAATGAAAACGAAAGAAAAAATGATTTTGGATTACATCGCGCGGACAATAAATCAGGAAGGGTATGCGCCTTCTGTAAGAGATATATGTCAGGCGCTCGGAATAAAATCAACATCAACCGTTCATATGTATCTTGAAAGACTTGAAAACAACGGTTATATACAAAGACAAAGCGGAAAGAGCAGAACAATACGCCTTGAAAAGGCCAAAGACAGCGAGATAAGTTATAAAGTTCCGATTCTCGGGCAGGTAGCGGCAGGCCAGCCGATACTTACAATAGAAAACATGGAAGGATATATAGAATACACAACTTTCAAACACTACGACAATGACTCTTTGTTTGCGCTCAGGATATCCGGAAACAGCATGATTGAAGCAGGTATACTTAACGGAGATATAGTAATCGTCGAACAGAGGACATATGCCGATAACGGCGATATAGTTGTCGCTATGATAGATGACAGCGCGACAGTAAAAAGATTTTTCAAGGAAAAAGGAAGATACAGACTTCAGCCGGAAAACTCTCAGATGGCTCCGATCTTTACCGACGAGGTTGTAATTTTGGGAAAAGTTATTGCAAGTCTTAGATATTATTAATAATTATAATCTAATTTGAACACAGTATAAAGAAACCGTAAAAACGGTTTCTTTTTTTGTTGGGTTTGGAAATGTTCTGGGAGTTTTTGTTGAAAATCACCTGTATATCACATAAAAAGACGGAAGTATTTGTATAGTGTTCAAAAAATGTTAATAAACAAATGTTACAATTAAAAAGTATATTTTTATTCTTTTTTATAAATTTTCATGTGATTTTCCAAAGATCAAAAAAGGAAAACCGGAAAGGATTAACTGATGATAGAAGTAGAGCATATAGTAAAAAAGTATGCTTCGGTTGTTGCGATTGATGATATTTCGTTTAAGGTTGAAACGGGCGAAATAGTAGGATTCCTAGGACCAAACGGCGCCGGCAAGAGCACTATGATGAATATTATTACGGGATATCTTTCTGCAACATCGGGAAATGTAAGGGTAGACGGTATAGATATTCTTGAAAATCCTATAGAAGCAAAAAAGAAAATAGGATTTTTGCCGGAAATTCCGCCGCTGTACCTCGATATGACAGTCAAAGAATATCTGAATTTTGTATACGAACTTAAACAGTGTAAACTGTCAAGACAGGAACACATAGATGAAATTTGCAGAGTCGTAAAAATAGAAGACGTGTATAACCGCGTTATAAAGCACCTTTCAAAAGGTTACCGTCAGCGTGTCGGCATAGCTCAGGCGCTTGTCGGAAATCCGCCTGTTATAATATTTGATGAACCCACAGTAGGTCTTGACCCTGTGCAGATAATTGAGATAAGAAATCTTATAAAAACGCTGGGGAAAAAGCACACCGTAATACTCAGCACTCATATATTATCCGAGGTGCAGTCTGTATGCGACAGGGTAATCGTAATAAATAAGGGCAAACTTGCGGCAGATGAAAAAACCGTTGAACTTCAAAAAGACAGCGACAGCACAATAAAATATTCCGCAAAAATCTGCGGTCCGCGGACACTTGTGCTGAAGGCGATAAGAGGTCTTGACGGCGTTATAAAAGCAGGATGCGCAGGCGCGGGAGAAGAAAATAGCCTTATATATATCTTTGAGGCAGAATCCTGTGCAGAAATAAGAAAACCGCTGTTTTCCATACTTTCGGAACATGGCTGGCCTCTTGTCGGGCTTGAAAAGGCTGACGCAAGCCTTGAGGATGCTTTTATGAGAATCGTATCTGACGCCGATGACGGCGCGGAAGAGGAAAATTCACAGACCGGCAAAAACGACGTGCAGGAGGGATAAAAATGATTGCAATATACAAAAGGGAAATGAAGGCATATTTCGCCTCTGCCATAGGATATATTTTTTCGGCGGTATTTTTCGCTCTTTCAGGCTTGATTTTCTCGCTTACAACTTTGTTTATGCGCACATCAGAGCCTTCAAATTATTTTGTAATTATGATGTTTTTATTCATAATACTGATTCCGATACTTACAATGAAACTTTTTTCCGAAGAAAGAAAACTGAAGACGGAACAAATTCTGCTTACCTCGCCCGTAAGTCTATTCGGAATGGTTTTTGCAAAATTTGCAGCGGCATTTACGATGTTTGCGGGGACATTTATCGCCTCTTGTCTTGTAAACTTTGTAACGCTTGCGGCGATTTCTAAAAAGAGTTTGAATATAGGCAGCATTGCGGGCAGCGTTATAGGCATTTTGTTTATAGGCGGAGTATTTATTTCAATAGGAATACTTTTGTCGTCGCTTACCGAAAATCAGTTGATTGCGGCAGTTTCAACGATCGGAACAATAATATTTATGCTTTCCCTGCAGTTTATAACTTCTATATTTGACTCACCGGCGGTAAGAAACGTTATAAAATGGTTCTCCGTAATAGACAGATTTACCTATTTTACAAACGGAATATTTTCTGTATCGGCAATTATATTTTTTATAAGCCTTATTATAATTTTTCTTTTTCTCACAATACGAGTATTTGAAAAACGCCGTTGGGAGTAAAGGGGAAGGAAAGCAGTATGAATAATTTTTTCAATAAAGAAATTTTTAAGACCAGAAAATTTAAATACGGCTCTGTCGCAACTGCATTTATTGTGATTTTTATAGCACTGATACTTGTAATAAATGTTATAATAACCGCGCTTGACAACAAGTTCGGTTTGTATATCGATACCACAAAGGAAAAAATTTATGATGTTGGCGACGAGTCCAGGGCAATACTTGATTCGATAGACAGCGATATTGAAATAATTTTTTGCCGCGATAGGGATAAACTTGCAAGCAATACATATATGAACATGGTAGTTACCCTTGCGGAAAATTATGAAAGACTTTACCCGAACATTAAGGTGAAATTCTGCGATATTGCGCGAAATCCTAAGGAAGTTGAAAAATTTAAGGAAACAACCTCATCAAAATTATATGCGACAAGCGTTATCGTAAACTGTCCGGATACCGGCAAATATAAAGTTTATACGAATAACACAGCTTTCTTTACATTTACCGAAAATAACACTTCTGCTCCTTACGGATTTAACGGCGAGATGAGGTTTACCTCGGCGATAATTTCGGTTACGGGTTCCGCAAATGACAAGATAGTGTTTACCGTGGGTCACGGAGAAACGGTATCTTCGTCATCGTTTATAGAAATATTCCAGAACGCAGGATATTCCGCGGATTCAGTTTTAAGCATAGACTTGTCCACCCAGGATATTCCCGATAATACAAAACTTGTAATAATCAGCAATCCTCTGTATGACTTTGCAGGTGAGGCAGAAGAACTTTCGGGAAGCGTCAATGAAATCTCAAAACTTAAAAAATATCTTAATTCTTTCGGAAATTTGTTTGTTCTCATAAATAATCAGACCGAAGAACTTCCGGAAATCTCTGAACTTTTAAAAGAAGATTACGGAATTTCATGGCACAGCGGAGAAACCGTAAAAGACACAGAAAAATCGGTATCTGCCGATGGGCTCGGTATAATTTCACAATACAACGATTCCGAGGACGATACATACGCATATAAAATCACAAAGGAAATAACAAGCGCTTCTTCATCAAAGACTGTAATGAGCAACACAACGCCGCTGTATATTAATAAGGATAAACAGTCGCTGAAGGTTTCTCCGGTGCTGATGTCGTCGGACAAGGCGCAGGTTACATTGCTTGGCAAGGAAATATCAAAAGGACAGTCTGTTCTTATGGCTGTTTCAACTTATACGCAGTATGTAAATAACGAAGAAAAAACTTCAAATGTTATAGTGTCCGGTTCAACGGACTTTTCATCTGCGTCATATATTTCTTCCGCTACATATGCAAACGCCGATGTGGTATACAGTATACTGAAACTTGCCGGCAGACAGCAAGTTCCTATAAACATTGAATTCCGTCCGTTTGAAGACACGGGTATTTCCGACATCAGCATGTCGAGCATTAAAAACACAGCTGTTGTGCTTTCACTTGTATTTCCGGCGATTATACTTGCTGCAGGCATTGTCGTATGGAGAAGGAGAAAGTCCTTATGATAAAAAAACAATTAAAATTAATTGTGATATTATTTATATCGGCAGTGATTCTGATAACGGGATTTTTAATATTAAAACCGCATATTTTGAAAAGTACTTCTGAAGACGAAGAACGGTATGACAAAGACGGTGATAAACTCGTCGGCACATCCGGCGCGGTTTATGTCTTTGAACCTGCGGATTTTGAAAAGGTGAGCAGCGTTGAAATAAAAAATTACGGCGAGCCTTGGATAAAATTGTACAGAACTGAAGACGGCGGCAGTTTTTTCATTCAGGGATACGAGCAGTATGCTTATGACAGCGCAAGTATAAGCACGCTTGTGCACGCATGCTGCAGTCTTACCGCTGCGGAAAAAGTAAATGATCCGAAGGATTTTAAAGAGTATGGAATAGACGGAGAAAACAGCGCGGCAAGCGTTACTGTGACATTAAATGATAACACGGCCTATAAATTTTATGTAGGCGATAAACTTGTAACCGGCAATGCGTATTATGTTGAATACGAGGGCAAACCTTATTTATATGCCGTAACGACGGATATTGAACTTTTGTTTTCCGACACCGGAACATTGTTTGCAACCGCGTTGTCACAAAATGTTCCGGCAAGCGATAATTATAATGTTACCGATTTTAAATTGTACCGCAACAATGAACTTTTTTTGAACATTCAGAGAATACCTGACGAGAATATAGACAAAAACGACGCATTCAATTATTTTAAAATGGTATATCCCGAGGGCTACAGAGTGTCCGGAACAAACTACTCGAGCGTGCTTGAAACTTTTTCGGACTGGCAGAACGAAGAAGTCATAACGGTTGAAATTTCGGATGATAAACTTCGCGAATATGATCTTTCGGAGCCTTTATATGAAATTGATTACACATATAAAGACCACGAGAGCAAAATCTATTTCGGAAGCAAAACCGACGACGGATATATCTACACTCTTTCGGCAGATTATATGACGATAGGCAAAATTCCCTTCGAAAAGGTATCTTTCCTTGATTACGATGTTATTTTCTTCACTGACATGTTTTTGTATACAAAAAATATTGACGCCGTGTCCGAAATTTCGGTAAAATCAAAGGATATTGACGCGGCATTTGCACTTTCGGGAGAGGGAAACGAACTTACAGTTACAAGAAAAAGAACGGGAGAGGCAATAGATACAAGAAATTTCAGACAGTTTTATATGACTTTTCTTATGGCAAAAGCCGAAGGAATAAGCGACATAAAGTCGCAGGATAATCTTGTTCTGACGATTGCCGTAACCGAAAAGGACGGAAGTTCCAAAGTATTTAACTTTTATTCAGTTTCCACGAGAAAATGTTTTTACACGGTAAACGGCATCGGTTCTTTTTATGTAAGCAGAGACTGCGTTGACAAAATAATAAGCGATGCCGGAAAACTCATAAACGGCGAAAGCATAGATTCGTTTCAAAAGGAATAAAACTGAAAGGCGATTTACATGAAAGACAAAAAGAAAACCGATATTATAATTTATATTGTTACGATTGTTTTATCGGTGTTGTTTATAGTTTTGGGAAATAAAATTGTTACGGGCAAGGAGTCACTCGTAGGTTACGAAGATGACGGTACGGAAATTTTAAAAGTTGTTGTCACAAAGGTATCTCCCACAGAAGAAAATGCCGACAGTTGGAACGGGTATACCGAAAAAGTTACTTTTTTTGAAGGACAGGTAATTTCAGGCGCGAAAAAAGGGCAGACGGTAGTTGCAGTGCAGCAGAACGACGATTACTTTAATCCGGATGCCGAAACCGTAAAATTAAAAGATAAAGTTATTTTAAATTCAAATTCGTATATAGACGGCGCCGACTATATCATGACAGACTACGCAAGAAGCGATTATATGATATTTCTTATGGCACTTTTCTGCGTCAGCCTTGTGATTTTCGGCAGGTTCAAAGGCTTTAGTACCCTTATATCGCTTGCGTTTACCGTTGCATCTGTAATTTTTATATTTATCCCGGGAATTTTGCATGGCGCAAATATTTATGTGACGGCATTTGCAGTATGCGTTTATATGATAGTTATGACGCTTGTTATTGTCAGCGGAATAAATAAAAAGTGCCTTTGCGCCATAATAGGCTGCACTTTCGGTACTATGACGATTGCGGCAATTTATTTTATATCCGACGCGATTATAAATCTTACGGGCTATCTTAACGATACTTCAATATATATACATATGCTGAACAATGAAAATCCGATAGACTTAAAGGCGATAATTTTCGGTTCGATTTTAGTTGGGGCTGTGGGTGCCGTTATGGACGTTGCAATGTCATTGTCATCATCGCTTTATGAACTTTATAACGAAATCGAAAATCCGACATTTGGAGTTCTTATGCGTTCCGGAATGAATATCGGACGGGATATGATGGGTACGATGTCAAATACGCTGATACTTGCGTACATCGGAAACTCGCTGCCGGTCTTGCTTATGATGATAGCGACCGTCTCGTCATCAATGGACTTTTTCAACAGGGAACTTATAGTTGTAGAAATGCTGAAATCTTTGTCGGGAAGTCTTGGAATACTGCTTACAATACCTCTTACGTCTTTTGTTTGTTCAGCCATATATTGCGGCAACAGACGAAAAAAGAACGATTCTTCAGAGGAGCCCGGAAGTTTTTCGGGAGATCCTTTTTCAGAGGAAAACGTAAAAAAATTTATGTAATAAAACCGCAGGCATATGCCTGCGGTTTTATTTGCCTCTTTTATATTTTTTATATTTTTTCCTTGTTTCGCAAAGTTCATCGCACGGAAGATTTTGCGGATTTTTATAAAGATGAATAAATCCCGATTCGTTTAGATTTTTTATAACAATAATAATTGCGGGAAGCAGGAAAAGTCCTGTGATGCCGAAAAGATAAAACCCTATATACACCGATATCAGCGATACTACAGGATAAAGACCCGTAAGTTCTCCTATTATCTTCGGTTCGCAGATGTGCCGCACGATAAGCATTGCTATATATAAAAATATAAGTTCTGTTCCCAAAAGAGTGTTACCCGAAATGTAATTTATAAGCGACATAGGAATAAGAACGGTTCCGACGCCGAGCACCGGCAGAATATCTATAAAAGTAATTGCAAACGACGCTATAAAGGCGTATTCGATTTTAAACAGGGTAAAAGCGCACAGAAGTTCAAGAAAGGTAATTACCGCAAGAATTATATAAGCCTTAATATATTTAAAAACAACATCATAAAGCTGATTTTTTGCCTTTGACATAAAAAGTTTGATGTTCAAAGGGAACTGCGAAAGAAAAAATATATTTATTTTTTTAATATCGCACATAAAATATATTGATGATATGACAAATACAACAAAACAAAAAATAAAATATGGGATAAAACTGAAAATTTTTCCGATAAATTCCGTGATTTTCGGAGTAAGGCTTGATAAAAACGACGTCAAGAGGTTTGAAATTTTAAGGCCGCCGTTTTCAAGTTCTGATGCAAAACCATAATTTTTTATATATTTATTTGAATAAACAAAATTTTTTACTTTTTCTATATAACCCGGAATATCTTTTATTAAATTTTCAAATACTCCGTCGAGATTTGATACTTCAAAAAACAACCTGTCAAAAATTATCAGCATAAGCGCAAGAATTGTCAGCGTTATAAATATAACGAGAAAAAAAGCTGATATTTTTTTCGGTATGCCGAACTCTTTCGAAAGAAAATAAACGCAGCAGTGAAATACATGTGCGAAAAAATATGCAAGCAAAAACGGGAAAACCAGTACAAAAATGTATTTTATAAATACATATATTAAGATGGCAAGAACCAGAAATTTTATTGACTGTATTGCAAAATTTTTATATTTTATCATATTATCCCCGTATTGCAGAAAATTTCACATATTTATTTTTCCGACATTATTGATTTTAATTCATATATATGATAAAATAATATATTAAAAAAGTAATTTGTGGAAGGTATATAATGAGGATAAATATTGCGATTTTGGGATTCGGTGTTGTGGGTTCAGGCGTTGCGGAAGTAATAAAAATGAATTCCGAAACTCTTGCGGCAAGACTTTCAGGCGAAAAACTTCACGTTAAATATATTTTTGACAGAAAAACATTTCCCGGTCATGAACTGAACGACAGGGTAACCACGGATTTTGACAAAATCATAAACGACGAGGAAGTTTTGATAGTTGTTGAAACGATGGGCGGCGCGGATTTTGCATATGAATGCGCAAAAAAGGCGCTATGCGCAGGGAAAAGCGTTGTCACATCAAATAAGGAATGCGTTGCGAAATACGGTTACGAATTGTTGAAACTCGCGCGCGAAAACAATGTAAGTTATTTGTTCGAAGCAAGTGTCGGCGGCGGTATACCGATAATAAGACCTATGTGGCAGTGCCTTGCGGCAAATGAAATTTTGTCTGTTGCGGGAATACTTAACGGTACGACAAACTTTATACTTACAAAAATGATAAGAGACAATGAGAGTTTTGAAACCGCGCTGAAACAGGCTCAAAGCCTCGGATATGCGGAGGCAAATCCGACAGCCGATATTGAGGGGCACGATACATGCAGAAAAATTTGTATTCTTGCCTCGCTTGCTTTCGGATATCATGTTTTTCCCGAACAGGTTCACTGCGAAGGAATTATGAATGTTTCTTTGCCTGATATATTCTGCGCTTCAAAACTCGGTTACGGAATAAAACTTATCGGAAAGACAGAAAAAACTCCCGACGGCGTATATGTAATAACATGCCCGTCGCTTGTAAAAAGAGAAGATACCCTTGCCGGCATAAACGATGTATATAACGGCATTGAAGTTACCGGAAACGCTGTAGAAAAAGTTACTTTCTGCGGGAGAGGCGCCGGCAAAATTCCGACGGCAAGCGCGGTTATGGCGGATGTTCTTGATATCATACGCGACTGCAAAAAAAATATAGGCTGGGAATATACGGACAAAAAATTCCTTTGCGATTATAAAAACTATAAGTTAAAATATTTTGTAAGAACAAACGACGAGAATGCAAAGAATTATTTTGATTTAAGCGGTTGTTATCAAAAAGACGGCGAGTATGCATTTATTACTCATAAGGATACCGAAAAAAATCTTGACGGACTGCTTGAAAAAATAAATATTATTTCAAAAATAAGAGTGTTGCTGTAACAAAAAACGAGGTGTGAAATTTGGCTGAAAATAATATCGAAAACAGAATCGGCACTGTCGGCGGCGAAGCTGTAATAGAAGGCGTTATGATGCGCGCAGGCAACAGAATAGCGCTGTCTGTGCGCGATACAAGCGGAAATATTAAAACTGAAATAAGCAATCTTTCACCGATTAAAAGCAAGTTTTTAAAACTTCCCCTGATACGCGGAGTTGTAAATTTTCTGCTTTCAATGAAAATGAGCATAGATTGTCTTAACCGCGCCTGTGATATGCTTGGTATCGAAGATGAAGAAACTAAATTCAGTAAATGGCTTTCCGAAAAGTTCGGAAAAAGTATAACTGCCGTGGCGTCTGCCATAGGAACAGTTCTTGGAATTGCGCTTTCGCTTTTCCTTTTTATGTATATACCTACCGCATGTTCGAAACTCATATTCGGCACAGAAACCGAAGGCGGAATGAGAATTTTAAAAAGCGTATTTCAGGGCGTTTTTAAAATTGCAATATTTCTCTGCTATGTTTCGCTTGTGTCCCTTTTGCCCGACATAAAAAGGGTATTTCAATACCACGGTGCCGAGCATAAATCAATATTCTGCCACGAGGCATATCTTGAATTAACTGTGGAAAACGTTAAAGCGCAGTCGAGATTTCATCCGAGATGCGGCACAAGTTTCCTTGTCGTTATGATGATTATAGGAATTATAAGTTCATTCTTCCTCGTAAACCTTCCTACGCTGCCGCAGGTTATCTGCAAAATAATAACTTTGCCGCTGGTAGTTGGACTCGGATATGAATTTATAAAGTACGCAGGAAAGCATGACAATATGTTTGTAAAAATATTGTCTGCTCCGGGACTTTGGATTCAGAGGATAACAACAAAAGAACCCGACGAACAGCAGATGGAAGTTGCAATCCGTTCGTTAAAAGCGGCGCTTCCCGATATATATCCGGAAGTGCTTGAAGAACTTGACGAAAAGAAATGCGAAGATGAAAACAACGTTTCATCGGAAAATTAACTATGACATATGAAGAACTGAAAAATACTTCAAAGAAAATTTTGCTTTCCGACGCCGAAAAAAGCGAAGATACGGCGGCATTTGAAGCGGATACGCTTGTTTTATTTTTTTCGGGCCTTTCAAAAAGCAGGCTTATTTTGGAAAAAAAGACGCAGGCTGAAAACAGCTTTACAGACAAAGTGCTTTCTGCCTCGAAAAGTATCGCGCAGGGGATGCCTTTGCAGTATGTAATCTCAGAGTGGGAATTTTTCGGAAACCGGATTTTTTGCGGAAAAGGCTGCCTTATTCCAAGACCTGAAACCGAACTTCTGGTTGAAAAGGCGATAGAAGAACTGCCGCATGGGGGAAGATTTTTAGACCTTTGCACGGGAAGCGGATGTATTTCGACAGCCGTGCTTAATGCGAGAAAAGATAGTTCCTGCGTGTCTGTGGATATATCGGAGGACGCTTTGAAATACGCGGAGAAAAACCGGGATTATTATAATCTTAAGAACAGAATGTCGATAGTTTTGTGCGACGCTGCAAAATTTGACCCGGGTGAAAAATTTGATTTGATAATATCAAATCCGCCGTATATAAAAAGCGCGGATATCCAAAACCTTGAAAAGTGCGTGCTGCAGGAACCGTTGATTGCGCTTGACGGCGGAAGTGACGGACTTTACTTTTACAAAATGATAGTAAAAAAATACGCCGATTTTTTAAAGGATGACGGAAGTTTTTTGTTTGAAATAGGATATGATATATCGGACGGCGTTAAAAATATACTTTGTGAAAACGGCTTTTGCGTTGATTTTATGGAAGATTTTCACAAAATTTTAAGAGTTTGCATCGGCAAAAGACAATGAATATACTTGACAAAATGATATTTTAAGATTATAATATCTAAAGACGATGAGAAAGATACGATTTGAAAAAACTTGTGCAAAGAGAGAATATCCGCCGGCTGAAAGATATTTCATAAAGATTTTCAAGTTACCGCTTTTGAGTCCCGTGCAGGAAATGGCACGGCGCATATCTTGCGTTAAAAGATGAAACGAGAGGCAGTTTGCCGGAAAATCGGGTGGAACCGCGGATTTGTTTATTCGCCCCGTGAAAGAAAACTTTCACGGGGCTTTTTTGTTGCAAAATATTTGAAAGAGGGGAATATATATGAAAAAAATTACTCTTCCTAACGGAGATATTCTTGAATTTGAGAAAGGCACGGCATTGGAACTTGCGGAAAAAATAAGCGCGGGACTTGCAAGAGCAGCGCTTGCGGTTAAGATTGACGGAAAAATGTGCGATCTTTTTACAAATATAGACCATGACTGCAGCGTCGAATTTTTCACGTTTGACAGCACCGAGGGCAGGAAGGTATATAATCATACGGCGTCGCATGTGTTGGCGCAGGCTGTAAAGAGATTGTTCCCCGAAGCAAAACTTACAATAGGTCCTGCAATAGAAAACGGTTTTTATTATGATATAGATTCCGAAGTAAGTTTTAACGCTGAAAATCTTCTGAAGATAGAAGATGAGATGAAAAAAATCATAAAAGAAGATTTAAAAATCGAAAGATTTACACTTGACAAAGACGCCGCTATGGAATTTATGAAAGACGAACCGTACAAAAGGGAACTTATAAGCGAACTTGCGCCCGGTGAAGAAATATCTTTCTATAAACAGGGTGAGTTTACAGACCTTTGCGCAGGACCGCACCTTGTTTCAACCGGCAAAATAAAAGCTGTAAAACTTATGCAGTGTACAGGCGCTTACTGGAGAGGCGATTCAAAAAATAAGATGCTTCAGAGAATTTACGGAATTGCTTTCCCGAAACAGTCGATGCTTGACGAATATATAGCAAAGACAGAAGAAGCAAAAAAGAGAGATCATAACAAACTCGGCCGCGAACTTGAGTATTTTACAACTGTAGATACGATAGGGCAGGGTCTGCCGGTGCTTTTGCCTAAAGGTGCGCGCACAATACAACTTTTGCAGAGATGGGTTGAAGATGTGGAGCAGGCTCACGGATATCTTCTTACAAAAACGCCGCTTTTTGCAAAGAGAGAATTTTTTAAGATTTCCGGCCACTGGGATCATTATCTTGACGGAATGTTTATTATGGGAGATCCGTATGACGAAACCAAAGAATGTTTTGCACTTCGTCCTATGACATGTCCTTTCCAATATCAGGTTTTTCTTAACCGTCAGCGTTCGTACCGCGATCTGCCCATGAGGCTCGGAGAAACTTCAACATTGTTCAGAAACGAAGATTCCGGAGAAATGCACGGACTTATCCGCGTCCGCCAGTTTACAATTTCCGAAGGACATAACATAGTCCGTCCGGACCAGTTGGAAGAAGAATTCAGAGATTGTCTTGAACTTGCAAAATATTTTCTCGGTACAGTAGGACTTTTGGAGGACTGTACGTTCAGATTTTCACAGTGGGATCCCAAAAACCCGAACAATAAATACGAAGGAACCGCACAGCAGTGGGATGAAGCGCAGAGGATTATGGGACAGATACTTGATCATCTCGGAATAAAATATGATATCGGTGTAGACGAGGCGGCTTTCTACGGTCCGAAACTTGATATTCAGTATAAAAATGTTCACGGCAAGGAAGATACTCTTGTTACAATACAGATAGATATGCTTCTTGCTCAAAGGTTCGGAATGTATTATATAGATGAAAACGGCGAGAAAAAACTTCCGTATATTCTGCACCGTACATCTCTCGGCTGTTATGAAAGAACGCTTGCATATCTTATTGAAAAATATGCGGGAGCGCTTCCGACCTGGCTTTCTCCGACGCAGGTTAAAATTCTTCCCATTGGGGAAAATCAACATGAATATGCAAATCATATAAGAGACGAACTTGCAAAAAGCGGACTTCGCTGTACGGTCGATGACAGAAATGAAAAAATCGGCTATAAGATACGTGAGGCACAACTTGACAAGACCCCTTATATGCTTGTTATAGGAGAAAAGGAACAGACGGCAAAAACAGTTGCCGTAAGGTCAAGAAAAGGCGGCGATATGGGAGTTATGAGCCTTTGCGAATTTAAAGAAAAAATACTTAAGGAAGTATCGGAAAAAACAAATAACTGATTTTAAAAAAATAATTTTAAAATCAGGTTGAAAAAAAGTAAAAACTGAGTTAAAATAAAGAGAGCAAAATTATTTGCTCTCTTTGATTTTTTGCAAAAATAATCGAATATTGTAAAAGACCCTTGAAAACGCTTTCAAAGGTCTATTTGTGCTGATATGGTATAAATTTGCAGAAAACTTTGCGGTTTTGACCGGCTTGCCCGTACCTTTTGCCGCCGACAAAAAAATGCAGGCATATATTAAAGTTCAACATCGACAGCAATGCTTGAAAGCCTTACGCTGTGCATATGTTTTTTTACGATATTGCAGTGATAGTCGTTGTTCTGATAACTTGAAAGAGACTCTTTTGAATCAAGCAAAACTTCAAGAATTATATCATAGGAACGGTCCGAATGAAGAAAATCTATTCCGACTGTGATATCGCGAATTTCAGGCACATTTCCTTTCATTGAAAGAAGAACGTCTTTGGAACGAAGACAGTTTTCAAGAGAATTATCTTTTAATTTAAAGCATACGACGTGTTTAATCATAAAAAACCACCTTTTTATTTAGTATAAATGAATTTTACCATAAAATAATTTTTAAAACAATACTTTTCAGGAGTTTATATGACAGAAATAAAAAATGCAGGCGCGAAACTCATAACGGCGGCCGTTGGAAAAGAAAATGAGTATTTTGACCTTATAGGTTCGCTTATGAATTATAATATTAAAAATTTCAGACAGCATCCGGCACTTGTTACGGGTCTTTGCGAAACTCCGCTGTGCGCCGTAATTGCCGAAATATGCGGCAAGAATATTTTTGACGGCACAAATCTTGTTATTGCAAGTGATGAAAAAACATGCATAAAACTTGTCGGAATTCTTGAAACTTTCCTTGAAAACGTGTATTTTTTTCCCGAAAAGGATTTTGTGTTTTATAACATATCCGCCTTTTCTCACGAGTGGGAATATGAAAGAATCCGTGTTTTGAGAAAGGTGCTTGAAAATAAGGCCGAAATTGTCGTATGCACTCCCAAAGCGGCACTTGAAATACTTGAACCTGTTCATAACATAAAAGGGCAAATCGATATAAAATACGGCGGCGAGATGAATTTATATGAACTTGCGGCAGAATTGTGCAATTTTGGATATGTAAGGACGGATACCGTCGAGGGAAAAGGACAGTTTTCAAACAGGGGCGATATTCTTGATATATATCCTGCAAATTCGGAATATCCTGTCAGAATCGAATTTTTCGGAGATGAAGTTGACAGTATCGGATATTTTGATATTATGACGCAAAGACGGACAGAAAATATAAAAGAAATAACAATTATGCCGGCAAGAGAAGTAAGGCTTACTCAGGACGAACAACAAAAATGCATTGAAAGTACGCAAAGACTTATTTTGCAGGCGGAAAAAAGGCTTGAAAAAGCAGAGAAAAGATCTGCCGATAAATCCGAAATTCTTTTATTAAAGCAAACGCTTGAGAAACTGAACAGTCAAAAGCAGCAGTTGACGGACGGAACCTTTGCAAATACCGATAAATTTCTGCCGATTCTCAATCCCGAAAAAAAGTGCCTTGCGGATTTTGCCGGCGCCGGAATATTTCTTATTGATCATTATAAAATTGACGAGAGCATAAAGGCATATTTATGGCAATTGAACGAGAATGTAACATCGCTTTTGCAGTCAGGCGAAATAGAGCCGGAATACTGCACATTTGCAAACGACAGGACATATCTGTACTCAAAACTTGAAAAACTTCCGAGCGTGATTTTTGATAATTTTTCTTCAGGATTTGATTTTGAAATATCGGGATTATATCAGTTTTCCACAAAAAATACAACGCCGTTTGTTCATGGACTTGACGTTTTGTGCGAGGATCTTAAAAATTATATGGGAAGCGAATATAAAAGCATTATTATATCGCAGAATGTAAAAACTGCCGAAAATTTAAATTCTCTTCTCCTTTCAAACGGCATAAAATCATTTATAGCGCAGACGCATGAGGTCGAGAAAAACATTAAAGCAGGGCAGGTATATATTGTGCCCGGCGACGGAAAGGTCAATAAACTGTGCGGATTTGAACTTGTAAAGTCAAAAATTGCTTTTATATGCGAAAATTATGAAAATTCTGCCGCAAAGAAAAAAAATTCGGTTTATACTTCCAAAAAGAAAAAAACCGCAGGTCAGAAAATTCTTTCATATACAGATCTTAATATAGGCGATTATGTTGTCCATTCCGTTCACGGAATTGCAAGGTATGAAGGAATAAAGACGCTGACTGTCGATAATGTCACAAGGGATTACATTACTCTTCAATATGCCGGAAGCGATGTTTTGTACGTTCCGGCAGGACAACTCGACAAAGTTTCAAAATATGCGTCGGGAGAAGCAAATGTAAAACTGTCAAGCATGGGTTCCAAAGACTTTATGAAAGCCAAAAGCAGAGCGAAGAAGGCTGCACGCGAAATGGCAAAACAGTTAATAGAACTTTATGCCGAAAGACAGAGAATAAAGGGGTACGCTTTCTCGCCCGACACCGAATGGCAGAAAGACTTTGAGGAACGATTCGAATATGAAGAAACCGAAGGACAACTTCAGGCTGTAAGCGAAATAAAGGGCGATATGGAAACAAGCCATCCTATGGACCGGCTTTTGTGCGGAGATGTGGGATTCGGAAAAACCGAAGTGGCGCTCCGCGCGATATTCAAGTGTGTGACTGACGGCAAGCAGGCCGCAGTTCTTGTGCCAACGACAATACTTGCATGGCAGCACAACCAGACCATCCTTTCAAGAATGAAGGGTTTCCCGGTAAAGGTTGAAATGCTCTCAAGATTTTGCAAGCCGAAACAGGCAAAAGAGATAATAAAACGGCTTGAAACGGGTGAAACCGATATTGTTATAGGCACTCATAAACTTCTGAATAAAAATATTAAATTTCATGACCTTGGACTTTTGGTAATTGACGAGGAACAGAGATTCGGCGTTGCCCACAAAGAACGGTTAAAAGAAATGTCGCAAAGCGTAGATGTTCTGACGCTTTCCGCAACGCCTATTCCGAGAACATTAAACATGGCAATGGCAGGTATACGCGACATGTCTGTTCTTGAGGAGGCCCCGCAAAACAGGTACCCGGTTCAGACATATGTTCTTGAATATGACGACCTTATAATATGCGAGGCGATAAAAAAGGAACTGAGAAGATCGGGACAGGTATTTTACCTATTTAATAAAACGGAAGGAATAGAAGAAAAGGCGGCAAGATTAAGAGAAGAATTTCCGGAGGCTGCAATAAGCGTTGCTCATGGGAAGATGTCTCAGGAGGAACTGTCGGAAATATGGAAATCCCTTGTAGACGGACAGACGGATATTCTTGTATGCACAACGATAATTGAAACCGGAGTTGACGTTCCGAATGCAAATACCCTTATTATTGAGGATGCAGACAGGCTCGGACTTTCCCAGCTGCATCAGATAAGAGGGCGCATAGGCAGATCCAGCAGAAAGGCATACGCTTATATAACATGGAAAAAGAGCGCGAGTCTTTCGGAAATTGCAACAAAAAGACTTGAAGCGCTGCGTGAATTTACCGAGTTTGGTTCGGGATATAAAATTGCAATGAGAGATCTTGAAATACGCGGAGCCGGGAATTTGCTTGGCGCCGAGCAGTCGGGACATATGGAAAGCATAGGATATGATTTGTATATAAAAATACTTGAGCAGGCAGTCCTTTCCGAAAAAGGCGTAAAAACCGAGGAAAAAAAGGATTGCGCAATAGATCTTCGCATGGACGCATTTATTCCGGAAAAATATATAAAAATGCCGGGAGCAAGAATTGAAATATACAAAAAAATCGCGGCTGTGGACAGCAAGGAAGACGCGGACGATGTAACGGACGAACTTCAGGACAGGTATGGAAATATTCCAAAGCAGGTTATAAATCTTATAGACATTTCTTATATAAGGTCATGCGCCGAAAAGAGGGGAATTTACAAAATAGAGCAGCGCGACGGCAAGATTATACTGTATCCGCTCGAGATAAAAAATGATATTACGGCCGACATTACGAAGCATTTCATGGGAAAAGTTCTTTTGACTATGGGCAAAATGCCGTGCTATAACATAAAACTTTCAAAGAATGATAATGTAAAAGACGTTATTTTTGAAATTTTTGATATAATAGATAAGCACTGTGAAGGTGAAAATTTATAAAATATTTGCAAAGAAAGCAAATATTTAGTATAATAAAAATATCATAAATATTCACATGGAGAAAACAAAAATGAAAAAAATTCATAAATTGTCCGCAATGTTTTTAACATTGTGCATGATTTTTTTGTGTTCGTGTTCTCAAAGCCGCGATTATTGTATATACGCGCAGGACAAAAACGGAAAAGCAACTGTAGGAATGACAGAAGGAATGTATAATTTTTTCTTTTCACAGAAAAAGACAGAGTATCTTACAGTATTAAAATATAATGATAATACCATAACCGAAGATTCTCCCGAAATTTGGGACAGAGTCGGTGACAACGGAAAAACTTACGGTGAAACTTTCGAGGACCAGATTCTTGAGGACGCAAAATATACGGTTGCGGCATCTCACATATTGTACGATGTATATGGATATAAACTTCCCGACGCTTATACCGATTATGTGGATAAACTTATACTTAACAATGCCGTGACGGGGTATGGATCAAAAGACGAATTTTCGGCATATTTGTCAAATTTCGGTACAAGTTATAAGGAATACTGCGATTTGTATTATATGACGGCAAATGTTGACTTATTGAAAGAACTTTTATATAACAAAGATTCCGGCGCCGTAAAATTCACTGACGAAGAAAAACGCAGTTTTTTTGCCGAAAATTTCTATACTGTAAATCATATATACATAAATACAAATTATGACGCAAAAGCAGACGGCACAAAATATGCCGTGACCGAAGAACAAAAAGCACAAAGAGAAGGTACGGCGAATGAAATTTTCGCAAGACTTAAGGCGGGCGAGAGTTTTGAAGATATAAAAAATGAGTATAAAGACGATGCATTTGTCAGCGTTTATACGGACAAAACATTTGTAAATAAAAACGGAAGCACTGCTTTGTCGCAGCTTGGCGATACTATAAAGACCATGACGCCGGGAGAGATGAAAATGTGCAATACGGCTGTCGGAACGCACATTTTGTTAAGACTTGAAACTTTGCCGGACGATTACAATACCGATGAAGATTTGGATTCATCAATAATTTCCGGTCTTGCAAATGAGGATTTTAAAAAGTTAATTGAAAAATATAAGGACGAAATCAAGGTAAATTCAGATTTTACAAACGGACTTAATATTGCAAACGCTCCAATATCATAAGAGGGATCGGATAAAATGCAGAATTCAAAAAAGAAAATAAACGCAGTTTTTATAGGCTTTTTTACAATTATATATTTTTTCAGTATATGTATAATGCCGCGGATACAGATTTCAGTATTTCCGGAGCTGAAGGTCGGCGCTGATATAATACTCGGTTCGCTTATTTCATTTTCGCTTTTGCGCGGAAGAAAGACCGCATGTATTTTTGCCCTTGTTCTCGGTTTTGCGGTAGATATATATGCAAATCCGTACATGTTTTCTCCGGTTGTGTATTTTTTATGCGCATATCTTGTAAAACCCGCTTCCGCGCCGTTTTCAAAAAAGTCGCCGCTGTCATGTCTTGTAATTTCTGCACAAGTGCTTTTGATTAAGGAAATGGTAAGCATATTTTATCTTACTGCGGTGCTGCGCGATGTAAAATTTTCACATATATTGTTAAAAGCCGTGGTTCCGGAATATTTGCTGTGCATTGCCGCAAGTGTTATAATGCTTGTTTTTATGAAAGCCGTGATGGCGGTCTTTAAAATACCTGTAAAAGGACCTGATACAAGATGGAATCTTTAAACGGGGAAATTTTATGCCGCCTTTGCCCGAGAAACTGCGGGATAGACAGAAATTTAAAAAATGGCTTTTGCGGCGCCGGAAATAAAATAAAAATCGCGCGGTACGGACTTCATATGTGGGAAGAACCCTGCATTTCGGGAGAAAAAGGTTCGGGAACGGTGTTCTTTTCAGGCTGTCCGTTAAAGTGCGTATTCTGTCAGAATTATGAGATTTCTTGTAAAAATAAAGGAAAGTACATAACCGAAGATGATCTTGAGAGAATATTTCTTTATCTTCAGGAAAATGGTGCTTGCAACATTAACCTTGTAAGTCCCACGCATTATTCCGATAAAATTGTAAAAGTTCTTGACAGGATAAAGCATAAACTTTATATACCGGTTGTTTATAATACCGGCGGTTATGAAAAAAGCGAGGAAATTGAAAAATTAAAGGGATATATAGATGTTTTTCTGCCGGATCTTAAATATGTATCGTCCGAACTTTCGGGAAAATATTCGGGAGCGAAAGATTACTTTGAGTATGCGTCAAAGGCTGTAATCAAAATGTTCGATATTGCAGGATATCCCAAGTTTGAAAATGGCAGAATCATCTCTGGTGTTATTGTAAGACATCTTGTTTTGCCTTCACATGTTGAAGATTCTTTTAAAGTTGTAGATTTTCTGAGCGAAAATCTTGATTGTGAAAAATTATATTTAAGTATTATGCGCCAATATTTTCCGTCGTTTAATGCCTGCAAATACAAGGAAATCTCAAGAAAACTTACTTCTTTGGAATATAAAAAGGTAGTCGACTATGCGATCTCCAAAGGCATAAAAAATGGATTTATGCAAGATAAAAACACGTCGGAAGAAGAATATGTCCCTGATTTTTCAGGAGAAGAACTGATTCTTCCGTAAAAATTAAAAGTAGATTCTTTTTTCAGCGCAGTATAAAAACTGCGCTTTTTTTTACATTTTAAGATTTGTCTTGTAAAAATTATACCGAGATTTACGATTTTTTTAACGTAAGTGGATTTTACTGCGGTTGAAGTTTTGAACCGTAATTACTGCCCGTTTTTCTCCGACAGGGGCGGACGAACTGACCCCCGATGGCGGTAGGCTGCAAATTTTACCAAACTCCGATCGAGTTTTTGCAAAAGAGCGGTAAGTAAATTAAATGACAGCGAATAATGGATGGATTGAGGTTTGGTTTTTGTCTATGCACGGCGCGGCTTATATGTACTTAAAAAGGCTTTTGTGACAAAAAAGATGCCTTAACTTTTGTTAAGACATCTTTCTTTATATAATATACAAATTTTTTATTCAAGACAATCTTTTCTTGAAAGGTTAATTCTGCCCTTGTCGTCTATTTCAATAACTTTAACGCGTATTTCATCGCCTACCGAAACCACATCTTCAACTTTTTCAACTCTTTTTTTGTCAAGTTTTGAGATGTGAACAAGCCCTTCTTTTCCGGGAGCATATTCAACGAAAGCGCCGAACGACATTATTCTTGTTACTTTTCCGACAAATTCTGTGCCTACTTCGGGATCTTTTGCAATAGCATTTACAATAGAAAGAGCTTTTTCGGCAGCGTCTTTGTCAACGCATGAAATGAATACCGATCCGTCGTCTTCAATGTCGATTTTTGCTCCGGTATCCGCACATATCTTCTGAATAACCTTTCCGCCGCTTCCTATAACTTCGCGGATTTTTTCAGGATCTATTTTTGTGCTTATCATTTTGGGAGCATATTTCGAAACTTCAGCTCTGGGCTCGGGAATTGCCTTTAACATAACTTCATCGAGAATATACATACGGCCGGCTTTTGTCTGCTCGAAAGCGGCTTTAATAATTTCAGGGGTAAGTCCGTCAATCTTAAGGTCCATCTGGATTGCGGTGATGCCTTCCGTTGTACCGGTCACCTTGAAATCCATGTCTCCGAAGAAGTCCTCAAGTCCCTGGATATCAAGCATTGTCATCCATCTTTCGCCTTCGGTTACAAGACCGCATGAAATACCTGCAACAGGCGCAGTAATCGGAACGCCTGCGTCCATGAGGGCAAGTGTTGAAGCACATATGGATCCTTGAGAAGTAGAGCCGTTTGATGAAACTACCTCAGAAACGAGTCTTAAAGCGTACGGGAAAGTTTCAACCGGCGGAATAACCGGAAGCAATGCACGTTCTGCAAGAGCTCCATGACCTATTTCGCGGCGTCCGGGACTTCTTGAAGGTTTTGCCTCTCCGACAGAATATCCGGGCATATTATAATGGTGCATATAGCGTTTTGTTTCTTCGGGTTCGATACCGTCAAGCAACTGCTGATCGGCAACAGGACCTAATGTAACCGATGTGAGAACCTGAGTCTGTCCTCTTGTAAAGAGGGCGGAACCGTGAACTCTGGGCAAAAGGCCTACTTCTGAAGCAAGGGGTCTTATCTGGTCAAGACGTCTGCCGTCAACGCGCTTTCCGTCGTCAAGAAGCCATCTGCGAACTACAAATTTCTGAAGTTTGTAAAGACATTCAGTCATAGCCTCTTTGCTTTCGGGATACTGTTCTTCAAAATGTGCAAACACATCGTCATATACTACTTTGAGTCTTTCCTCGCGTACGGTCTTATCATCTGTATCGAGCGCTGCGCGCACTTTTTCTATGGCATAGTCGCTTATTGCGTCGTACATGTCATGGTCAACTTCACATGACGGGTACTGGAATTTGGGTTTGCCTATTTCATTTTGAATATCTTTTATGAATTTGACGATTTTTTTGATTTCCTCATGAGCTTTCATAATTGCGTCAAACATCTGATCTTCGGGCACTTCTTTTGCGCCTGCTTCAATCATGACAACTTTCTGTTCGCTTCCCGCAACGGTAAGTTCAAGAGTACTTCTGCTTCTTTGTTCAACTGTCGGGTTAACGACAAGTTTGCCGTCTACAAGGCCCATGAAAACGCCTGCGATAGGACCGTTCCACGGAATATCGGATATCGAAAGGGCAATAGACGCGCCGATCATAGCTGTGATTTCGGGCGAATTGTCGGGATCAACCGATAAAACAAGAAGACTTATGCATACATCGTTCCTTAAATCTTTAGGGAAAAGCGGGCGGATAGGTCTGTCAATAACACGAGAAGTTAAAATTGCTTTTTCGGTAGGTTTTCCTTCTCTTTTGAGAAAACTTCCGGGTATGCGGCCTACAGAATAAAGACGCTCTTCGAAATCTACCGACAGCGGAAGAAAATCGATGCCGTCTCTCGGGGCTGCACTTGCCGTAGCGGTTGCAAGAATAACGGTATCACCGTAGCGTACAAGCGCCGAACCGTTTGCAAGCTGTGCGATTTTACCGGTTTCAACAACCAAAGGTCTTCCTTCAAACTCTGTGCTGAAGGTTCTGTAATTTTCGAACAATTTGTTCGCCTCCGTTTCTTTTTTTGAAGTGCGGAGGTCACAAAATAAATTTTTTAAACTTTCAAACAATGGTTTTTCCTCCGTAAAAAATTTAAAACAGAGCGTCAGTCATGCAAAATGCACGGATTTAGCACTTAAAAATAAATCCGAATATCAGACTTGTTTTTAAATGCTAACTCACCGACGCTTTGCAAATGGGTATATGCTTAATTTGGGTGAACACGCATTTTTATAAACATGTTCACCCATTTTTGCCTGAAATTACTTTCTGATGTTAAGTTTTTCAATGATTGTGCGATAACGGTTGATATCTTTTTTCATAAGATAACCGAGAAGATTTCTTCTGTGTCCTACCATTTTAAGAAGACCTCTTCTTGAATGATGGTCGTTCTTGTTGGTTTTTAAATGCTCTGTTAAAGAGTTGATTCTTGAAGTGAGAATAGCAATCTGAACCTCAGGAGAACCTGTATCACCTTCATGAATTTTGTACTCGTTGATAATGTTTTGTTTTTCGTCTTTCTGCATCATAAGTATGATTCCACCTTTATATAAAAATTCGAAAATACCGTCGCAGACCAAAGCATAGGCGGGTGAAAACCTTTTCGAACCGCGCGCAAAGACGCATGCGGCAAAAGCCTAACTCCATATACTGAGATGAGGACAAATATTTACCTATAGAGTATATCACAAATATTTTGATTTGTAAATATATTTTTTGAAAAAATATATTTTATATGTAATTTTCTTGAAAACCGGCGCGGATTATGTTATAATCAATATAAATTAAGTGAAATTATATGAATAAAAAAGTTTGGGCCGGAAAATGAAAAATAAATTTCAGAAGAAAATCTTTTCGATATTGCTTGAAAAGGCAAAAGGCACGCGAAGCGTCAGGGCGTTTGCCGCCGACTGCAATATAAGTTACGTGCAGATGAGAAAACTTATAAATTGCGAGCAGGAAAATCCGCCCGGGAAAAAACTTTTGCAAAAAATTGCCGAAAACAGCATGTGCGGAATAGACTACGACGACTACGCTTTTGCATGCGGACTTGCTTTTGAAAATGACAAGGACTCGGTATTTTCAAAACAAGAGGAACTGCTCGTGGAAAAATTCAGAAATCTTTCCAATAATCAGAAAAAAACAGTATTTAAATTTATAGATTTTTTGGATTTTTAATGATTGCCGCGGTGTTTTTCGCCGAAGCAAAATAAAAAATATTTAAAAGGAGAAATATGGTAATACTTAAAGCGCTTTTATATATTTTTATATTTTTGCTTTTAATGATTTTTATATCTTTATGCCTTAAAGTGAAAGTTTTTTTCATATATAAGGAAAACAAGCCCAGGATATATTTAAAAATTCTGTTTTTTAAATTTGATTTTTCAAAGAAAACCGGTCAATCGAAATCAAAAATTAAGGCTGAGAGAAAAAAAATGTCCGGAGAACACGCGCAGGATAAAGTCGTAAATGACGGTAAAAATGCCGAAAACAAAGCGGCAAAGACAAAAAAAGAACCGGAACTTTTTGATGTTTTGAAACTTGTGCTCAAACTTTTAGAAGATTTCGTACCGAGGTTTGCAAAGGCAATTTTTGTACATATAAAAAGCATAAATATTATTGTGGGCAAGGAAGATGCAGCCGATACAGCCGTGTTTTACGGCCAGGTGTGCGCGATTGTCGGCGGGATATGCGCTTTTGAAAACCTTATACCGAATTTTTCGATAGCCGACGGCGCAATTTTTGTGGATGTTGACTATGAAAGCGGAAAAACTGTCGGAGAAACAGAAATTATTATTTCCGCAAGAGTCGGAAAACTCGTATTTTGCGCGCTCCATACGGGAATTGTATACCTTTTGAATAAATAACTTTTTGGGAGGATTTAATCATGTCTGAAAATATGCCGCTCAGCGACGTTATAAAAACATCGCTTGAAAACATTAAAAATGTAATAGATACAAGCACAGTAATCGGCGAACCTATAACAGTGCTTGAAGATACGGTTATAATTCCCGTGTCAAAAGTTTCCGTGGGCTTTGCCTCCGGCGGCGCGGAATATAACGGAAAAAAAGACAATCAGGCAAAAAATCCGAAATTCGGAGGAGGCGGGGGAACCGGTCTTACAGTCAACCCTGTGGCATTTCTTATTGTGAATAAGTCGGGCGACGTAAGAATGCTTAATGTTGACGAAAACAGCGGATATTCCGGAAACGAAGGATATGTAGGCATGGTTGCCGCATTGGATGAATTTATAAACAGAGCTCCGGATATGCTTGAAAAATTTAAATTTATGTTCGGAAAAAAGAAAAACGAAAAGCAGGACGAAGAACCGGAAAAAGAAGATTTAAAAGAAGAATGATATTCTGTCTTCTGCAAGACATTTGTCTGCAAATGCAGAGGTTTTGGGTTTAATTAAAAAAAAAGCCGCAACGAAAAATTCGTTGCGGCTTTTATATTGATTGTTTTAATTTTTAAAAACTCATAAGGGCGGGCAATTCCGCATACTTTAAGTGAAATTTTGCGAATGATGTGAATACAATTAATATGCAACGCCCTGTGCCTTCATCGCCTCGGCAACTTTCATAAAGCCTGCGATGTTTGCGCCCACAACAAGATTTCCGGGGAAACCGTAATCAACCGATGCTTTGTAAGCGTTTTTGTAAATATTTACCATGATATCGTGAAGTTTGCTGTCAACTTCTTCGAAAGTCCATGACAATCTTAATGAGTTCTGGCTCATTTCAAGACCGCTTGTTGCAACGCCGCCTGCGTTTGAAGCCTTGGCAGGAGCAAACAAAACGTTGTTTTTCTGGAAGTATTCTATAGCATCGGGAGTTGACGGCATGTTCGCACCTTCGGCAACGGCAATACAACCGTTGGCAACAAGCGCTTTTGCTCCGTCGATGTCAAGTTCATTCTGAGTAGCGCAGGGAAGAGCAATATCGCATTTAACGGTCCAGATGCCCTTGCAGCCTTCAAAATACTGTGCTGAAGGAACTTCGGAAGCGTAAACTTTTATTCTTTCGCGGCGAACTTCCTTGATATCTTTCATAACATCAAGATTTATACCGTTTTTATCAACAACATATCCGTTTGAATCCGACATTGCAATTACTTTTCCGCCGAGAGCGTATGTTTTTTCCGCAGCGTATATTGCGACATTTCCGGAACCGGAGATTACAACGTCTTTATCCTTGAAACTCTGGCCCGCACTCTTTAACATTTCATCGGTGAAATAGCAAAGTCCGTAGCCTGTAGCCTCGGTTCTTGCAAGAGAACCGCCGTAAGTTAAGCCCTTGCCTGTGAGTACGCCCGTAAATTCATTGCGCAGTCTTTTGTACTGGCCGAACATAAATCCGATTTCACGGGCTCCAACTCCGATGTCACCGGCGGGAACGTCTGTGTCGGCACCGATGTGCTTCGAGAGTTCAGTCATGAAACTCTGGCAGAAACGCATGATTTCTCCGTCGCTTTTTCCTTTGGGGTCAAAATCGCTTCCGCCTTTGCCGCCGCCCATAGGAAGTCCTGTAAGACTGTTCTTTAAGATTTGTTCAAAACCAAGGAATTTAATTACCGAAGCGTTAACGGAAGGATGCAGACGAAGACCGCCTTTGTACGGACCGATGGCAGAGTTAAACTGAACTCTGAAACCTCTGTTGACCTGAACGTTTCCGGCATCATCTACCCATGAAACGCGGAACTGGATAAATCTTTCCGGCTCAACAAATCTTTCGATTATACCGGCTTTAACTATATCCGGTCTTTTTTCTACAACGGGTTCAAGGGATTCAAGTACTTCCTTTACCGCCTGAAGAAATTCCGGTTCGTTAGGGTTTCTTTTGCAAACCTGATCATAAATGCCTGTAAGATAAGATGATTTAAACATATATGCATAACCTCCTAAATAAAACTACAATTTTAAAAATACAATTTAGTATAGCATATATGGGTAAAATTTGCAATATAAATTCAGATATTTTTCAAAAAAATATTAAAAACATATATTATTTAAACATATTGTTAATAAAATGAATTATTAAGGAACAAAACATTCATAAAATGCATAAAAACGAACCTTTTTAAAGTTTTAAGGAGGATATCGGTATTGATTTTTAAATGCCCGTATGGTAAAATTAACTGACAGAAGACGTTAATTTTAAGTTTCGGAAAGCGAATATGAACGGTGTTTTCCGGAATATTCTACCAAAGCCGTACTTTCGGAGATATTTTCCTTATTTATTTCAAGCGATACGGAAATTTCCTCAGGATAGGTTTTGGGAACGGTAATATATATGTCTTCGGCATTATACACAGTTTTTCCGTTTTCGCCCAGACAGGAGCGCAGGCTGTTTTTTTTCGCAACAAGCAAGGTTTTAAAATTATCAATAGCATAGTTCTGCATTTTTTCATGGTCCTGCCAGTCGTTTCTGTCATTTAGGGTTACCGCTATAAAAAGGCTGTTGTCTTTTCCGAATGACGAAACAAGGCATCTTCCGGCGGCTTTGGTGTATCCGGTTTTTATTCCGTTGCAAAGATTTGAATATTTCAGCAGTTTGTTGTGATTTACGAATAGTCTGTCGGTGTTTAAAAAATCCGAATGAACAAGTTTTGTCTTTGTTGAAACAATTTCTCTGAAAGTTTTGTTTTTCATCGCATATGCTGCGATTTTCGAAAGTTCAAGCGCAGTTGTATAATGAGTTTCACTTGTAAGTCCGTGCGGATTGTCGAAATGCGTATAAGATAAGTTTAACGATGAGGCCTTATCGTTCATCATTTTGACGAACTCCTCAGTGCTGCCTGCAACGGCAACGGCTATCGCGTCTGCGGCATCGTTTCCCGATTCAAGCAGAAGTCCGTACAAAAGGTCTATCATTTTTATTTTTTCGTTTTCCGTAAGATATACCGAAGAGCCTTCTATACCGACGGATTTTTTTGTGACAGTAACCATATCTTCAAGATCAAAGTTTTCGATTGCGACAATTGCGGTCATTATTTTTGTTGTGCTTGCCATTGCAAGTTTTGCCGAGGAATTTTTGGAATAAAGAACGTCGCCGCTGTTCGCGTCGATTAAAACCGCGCTTTGCGCTGACACTTCGAACGGCATTATATCCTGCGAAGCGACCGTCGTTTTAATATTATTATCTTTATATTCCGCAACTGCCGGCGGCTCATACAATGAGCACAGAAGTATAGAAAAGCAGGATATAATCAAAAAATAATATATGCATATTTTATGACGAACAGTTAATCTTCTCATATATATAAATCTCCGAAACACACTTTTTATTTTATATATATGAAAAAATTAATTTTATATGAAAAAAATTTAAAACATCGGAGAATCAGAATTATTATGAAGGAAATCAGAATACAAAAATTTATATCCGACAGCGGTGTAATGTCGAGAAGAGCTGCCGAAAAGGAAATTGAATCCGGAAGAGTTACCGTAAACTTTGATAAAGCCGTGATAGGGCAAAAGATCGATCCCGAAAAGGACATAGTAAGAATATCGGGCAAACTTGTAAAAAAAGATAAGAACGACAAGAAGTACGTTATGCTTTATAAGCCCAGAGGATACGTAACAACAATGAGCGACGAAAAGGGAAGAAAATGCATTCCCGAACTTATATCGGATATAGGACAGCGCTTATATCCGTGCGGAAGGCTTGACATGGAATCCGAGGGACTTTTGATTTTAACAAACGACGGTGAGGTTGCGGAAAAACTCATGCATCCGAAAACCCACATTGAGAAAATCTACCATGTTAAAGTAAGGACGGAAATTTCTCCGGAAAACTTAAAAAAGTTAAACTCTCCGATGACGATTGACGGATATGATATAAAGCCTGTCAAGGTCACAATTATTTCAAGAAAAGAAAATGAAACTCAGTTAAGATTTACATTGTGCGAGGGCAGAAACCGTCAGATAAGAAAAATGTGCGAAAACTGCGGACTCGAGGTTTTAAGACTCAAGAGAGTTTCTGTGGGGAATCTGAATATCGGAATGTTAAAGCCCGGTAAATGGAGATATCTTAACCACTCGGAAACGGAATATTTAAAAAAATTATAATTAAAGAGGAAAAATTTATGCTTAAAATTTTGCCGGTTCAGAACAAGGAAGAGCAGGAAAAATTCTGCGGATTGTGCGGGATTCCGTATGATGCCGATTTTATGTCATACGCCGCGTTTGACGGCGAAACTTTTCGCGGAATTGTAAATTTTCGTATAGCCGAAAAATCCTGCATTATTTATAAAATTAAATTATATAACGGCGCAGACGATTATCTTGCTCTTTATCTTCTCGGAAAAGCGCCGCTGAATTTTGCGGATATGTGCGGCATTAAAAATGCTGTTTTTGCCGACAGCGATAATTATGAACTTGCCGACAAGTTGGAATTTATAAATGAAAACGGAAACAGAACGCTGAATCTTGAAGGGTATTTTGAAAGCCCGTGTCAAAGGCATAAATAATATTATGAATATTACGGATTTTGACGAAGAAAGATTTGAAAAGGCTAAGGAGTATGTAAAAAATATAGAAGAGCAGACGCACTTTTCACAAAATTTGTCTGTAGGCAGAAAAATGAAAAAGCCGGTGAATTCCGTTTCAAGAGAGGGAAAAACAAACATAGGAGGGCTTTCCGAGGGAACGCTTCACCTTGTTTTGAAATACTTTCTTTCACCGGATAATTCATATCATGAAATAAAGTATGGCAAAAACTTTATCGACGTTTTCATTGAAAACCATGCATATGAAGTTCAGACGGCAAATTTTTCTTCATTGAAAAAGAAACTCGGCGGTCTTCTTTGCAATATTCCGGTGACAATTGTGTATCCTGTCATAAGGGAAAAATATATAATATGGGTGAATCCCGAAACCGGAAAATCTTCGGAACCGAGAAAAAGTCCGAAAAAAGAAAATGAATATAATATTTTTTATCAGTTGATTTACCTTCGCGATTATCTTTTAAACGAGAACTTATCCTTTTGCATAGCCGAACTTTCGTGCACGGAATCAAAACTTCTTTGCGGAAAATATACGGGAGGCAAAAAAGGGTCTGTAAGGCTTAACCGCGTACCGCAGAAACTTTATTCGGTTAAAAATTACGGCAGTTTTCGTGAACTTTGCAGTGCCCTTATTCCGGAAACGGCCGGCGTTACTTTAAAAGAACTTTGCAAGGGCCTTTGTGTAAAAAAACCTCTTGCACAAAGAATAATGTATGTTTTAAAGGCCGCAGGATTTGCGCAGTGCACGGGAAAATCCGGAAATGAGAAGATATATTGCATAAAAATTATTAAAGAGAAGTTATAGTTTTAGCGTGCTGCAAAATTTCATTTTTCTTTATGAATCCGGTTTTTACACTCAGAAATTTTTTGACATTTTTTAAGTTGTCTTAAAAAATCGTGGATATTCGCCGCAAGTTTTAAGGTTCATTACTGAAGGCTGTGCCCGAAAATAAAATTTTAATTATGTTTACCGAACTTACGGCATTGTTTCGGAGAAGATGCAATTAATTTTGTATAGGATAAACTGCAATACTGTTTACCATAGTTGCTGCGAGGTTGTTTTTAAAGCCCCGGAGTACTTTTGGCCAGATCCTATTTGTTTTGTATATTTTATTTTGAAAGCAACAATAAAACGCGGTATGCATATGACGGTTTTGGTTGGAGTCGAGATATTAGTATTATGTAAAATATAAAATACCCCCGTAAAGGCGTGGTTCCGTAAGAAAACATTTATGTGAGAGAATCGGCGTAGTTTAGGCTACGCCGGTTTTCTTTTCTTT
>CAKSDR010000002.1 GCA_934446095.1 uncultured Eubacteriales bacterium
ACAGAGAACTTACCTTTTGGGGAAGGTTTGAAAAACCGTCGGAGCAGATAGAACTTCCGTCGGAATATACCATGACCCATGACTTGGTTCTGCTGCAAAACGCTATTTTGCAGGTGCTTGCAAGAACCGAGAACAGCGAAGTTACAGAGGCTGAAAAAGAACATAATCTTGAGGAACATCTGCACGCTACTCAGAAAACAAGCGTTGAAGAAAAAATAAACTTTGTTGTTAAAAGAATTGAAAAAAACGGAAAGTGCAAACTTTGTCAACTGTTTGAAAATGTGAAGACGAGAGATGAAGTGGTTGCAACTTTTCTTGCTCTGCTTGAACTCATAAAAACGATGGCAGTCAGTGTAAAATATAACAGTTCGGATTATTCAGACTGCGACATAGAACTTTGTAAATAAAAATAACGCAAAATCAGGGTGGAAATAAGGACTTGAAAAAAGATAATATTGATGAAAATATTAAAACCGATGACAAAAACGAATTATGCGATATCGAGTATGTATCTCTTGCGTGCGAGGCGGTACTGTTTGCCGTCGGAAGCGCTGTTTCTTTTGATAAAATCGCGCTTGCAATAGGCACGGATCCGGAGGTTATCCCTGCGGCTTTGGAAAAATTGAAAGAAAAATATGAGAAAATACCTTTTGCAACAGAGCTTGTAATATATGACGGATATGCCCAGTTTGTTACAAGAAGCGAATACGGGGAAATTGTAAGAAAATCGCTTGAACTGAGGAAGAATCAGCCTCTGTCAAGGGCAGCGCTTGAAGTGCTTGCTATTATTGCATATAATCAGCCGTGTACAAGGGCTTTTATAGACAAGGTTCGCGGGGTTGAGTCGCCGTCGGTTGTAGGTTCTCTTGCGGAAAAGGGTCTTATTGAGGAAAAGGGAAGACTTGACGCCCCGGGGAAACCTGTTTTGTATGGCACAACTTATGTTTTTCTGAGAACTTTCGGACTTACAAGCATCGATGAACTTTCAAAGTTTCCGGAACTTGAACAAATACAAAAAGAATATGCGGCGCAGTTTGAAAAAGATCAGGATATTCAGCAGGAAATGGATATAGGTGACGGAAAATTGTCAGAGAATACGGATAATGAAAATTAAAGGGGAGAAAAACGATGAAACTTTTTATAGCGTGCGACCATGCCGGAATTGAACTTAAAGATGAAATAAAAAAATACCTTTCCGAAAAGGGATATGACGTTGCGGATCTCGGCATAAATACAGGTGAAAAAATAGATTATCCGATAAGTGCGGAAAGGGTAGCAAGAAAAGTTGCCGAAGAACACGACTCTCTCGGAATTTTAATATGCGGAACCGGAATTGGAATGTCTATTTCCGCAAATAAGGTAAAAGGAATAAGGGCAGCGGCTGTCAGCGAAGTTTACAGCGCAAAGTATACAAGACTTCACAATGATGCAAATATAATTTGCATAGGAGCGAGAGTAATCGGCGTTGAAACGGCAAAAATGATCGTTGATGCGTTCGTTGAAACTCCTTTTGAGGGCGGAAGACATGAAAACAGGGTAAACCTCATAAAGAAACTTGAGGAAAATTTTCGCTGACTTATGAAAATAAAAGTTTTTTCGGCACTTTTAACTTTGTTGCTTTTGTTACAGATGTGCTCGTGCGCATATGACAAATCCGCTTCTGAGGATAAAACCGGCGGCAGAGAAAACGGGGTTCAGTTTCGAAAAGACGGCGGAGAACCGTCATCGCATGATATCGCCGATTATTCGGGAAGGGACTTTGTTGTCGCATCGTCAGACGCCGATTTTGTAAAGCCTGATTCGGACGTCGGGATAATCAATGAGGCGCTTTATAAAAGAAATAAAAATTTAAGTGAGAAGTATAATGTGAACATTTCGGTGATAAAAGCCGGAACTGCAGAAATAAATACAAATCTTCAGGCGGCATATAATGCCGGAACCGAGTATTGCAATGCGCTGTATGTTCCCATGAAAAACATATCCGGATTCGCGTCACAGGAACTGCTGCTTAACATTTATTCAATTCCTTTTGTAAAACTCGAAGAAGAATATATGTATCCCTCGAGAATAAAAGAAACGTCGGTAAGAGATACTCTTTATGGGCTTTATTCCGCCGCTGCGCTTGACGACAGGTTTATGTGGTGCGTGTATTATAATAAAGACGTTTATTCTTCTCTGGGGTTTGAAAATCCGTATGAACTTGTGAAAAACGGCGACTGGACATGGGAAAAATTTCTAAGTTACAGCGACAGCGCAAGGGCGGATCTTGACGGAAACGGCCGAATACTTAGAAAAACAGACAGATTCGGACATGCCGCCGCGGGTAATACACTTGATTTTGTAAACGCAGTATTCGCATCAATCGGTGGAAAATTTTTTTCATTTGATGAAAACGGATTTCCTTACATGGATTATTATGATTTTGCAGACAGCAATATGGATCTTATAAGCCGGATATGCAGTAAAAGCCGGTCGCTGTATCCTGCCGAGAATCCCGGCAATGAAGCGGCAGAGGCTTTTCTTGACGGAAGAAGTTTATTTTTCTGCGATAGTCTTTTATATTGCTCGTATTTTGCAAACATGCAGGATGAATATGGCATATTGCCTATGCCGAAACTGTCCGAAGAAGATGACTATAAAACATATGTTGATGAAGACGTGTGCGGATTTGCTTTTCCGAACACAAATTCCGATACCGGTTTTCTCGGAAACATAATTAACGGTCTGTATTCCTCGTCTTATGATACGTTAAAAGACTGCGTTAAAAAAAGTTGGACGAGAAATTATCTGCGTGACAATGATTCCGCAGTAATGTTTGACTATATTACAAAAAATCCGGTTTATGATCTAGCTTATATCCACGGTACCGGCATGCCGGAATTTGCGAATGCGTCGTATAAAATTCTGCAATCCGCAGTTCAGGGAAAAGTGAGATTAAAAAGCGCATATAATCAAAACAGCGGTCCGTTTTATAATTTTGCAAAAGAAGAATTTATAAACGGATAAAAAACATCGGTACAAAAAACTTGTACCGATGCCGAATTTATGCTTCTTCGCGGTCAGAGATGACATTTCTGCTTCTGAAAAGAAGAGATATGCACCAAAGTCCCGCAAGACCGACTACCACATATATTATTCTGCTTACAAGCGCATCCTGACCGCCGAAGAGCCAGGCTACAATATCAAAACTGAAAAGGCCTATGCTTCCCCAGTTTAATGCGCCTATAATTGAAAGAATAAGAGCAATTCTGTCAAGCATTTGTTTCACTCCTTATATAAAACATTTGATGTTTTTGGGGTTATAAAGACAAATTTTTTATCAAAATCATGATTGATTCCGGGTATTTGGTATCGATAAAAAATCTGACGGTATTATTTTTGTCATAAGTTAAAAATTTATTCAGCGTAATATTTTGAAAAGGAATATAAAAAAGTGAGAATGAGGAAGAAAAAACATGCCGGCGAAAGAATCGAGGCATGCGGAAATTTGCTTATAAAAGAGCCGTGTACAATGATGGGAAATTGGGAAAAAATTTCCGGCGGAAAAAATATATGTCTTGAAATAGGCTGCGGCAAAGGAACATTTATCTGCGAAAGCGCAAAAAAACATCCGAAAAAATTTTTTGTTGCAATGGAAAAGGTAAGAGATGTTCTTGTTATGGCAATGGAAAAAGCAAAAAGGGATGAAATTTCGAATATTGCTTTTATGGACGCAGACGCAGAGAATATCTGCAAAATATTTGCTGAGAATGAGGTTTGTGAAATATATCTTAATTTTTCGGATCCGTGGCCGAAAGCAAGACATGCGAAAAGAAGACTTACATACAGAACATTTCTTGAAAGATACAAGACTGTGTTAAATTCGCAGGGCGTAATATATTTTAAAACCGACAACAGGGGCTTGTTTGATTTTTCACTTGAAGAATTGAGATATTGCAATTTTGCTCTTTCGGATATTACATATGACTTGCATAATTCGGAATATAACGAAAATAATATTCAGACCGAATATGAAAAAAATTTTTCAGCGAAAGGTTTTTCAATAAACAGAGTAGTTGCAAGGGTACAATAAACGAAAAGTCTTTGCCGTTTCGGCAAAGACTTTTTCATATTTCAAATTTTTTGTTTTGCTTATTTGCCTTTATTTATGCGCACTTTGCTGTAGTACTGGTTTATAACGTCGTCGAACATTTCTCTTGTAAGATCAGGCCAGAGAGTATCAAGAAAATATAGTTCTGAATACGCGGTCTGAAACGGGAAGAAGCCGCTTAGCCTTTTATCTCCGCCCGTACGTATTACAAGGTCGATATCCGGCGCATCGCCGAGATCAAGGTATGAACGGATAGTATCCTGATTTATGTCGTCGATGTTAAGTTTTCCGTCTTTTACATCGGCGGCAATTTTTTTTGCCATTCTTACATATTCGTCGCGTCCGCCGTAACTTACGGCGGCATGTATCGTATGTTCATGAAGGTCTGACGTTACTTTTTCAGCCTCGTGCAGAACGTCCTGCGAACGCTTGCTCATAAGCGACCAGTCACCCACGATATGTATTTTTGCCTTGTTCTGAATGCAATAATTAATCTTTTTTACATAAAAATTTTCCATTAATCTGAAAAGGCCTTCAGTTTCGAATTTGCTTCTGTTCCAGTTTTCGTAGGAAAATGCAAAGACGGTTACATGTTCAATATCATAGTCGCGGCACCATTCGCAAAATTCGACGAATTTTTCTGCACCGCGTTCATGTCCGCCGAGAATAGTTTCTAAAAGATGTGCTTTCGCCCATCTTCTGTTTCCGTCCATTATAACGCCTATATTTCTGATTTTTTGAGCCTTCAATGTCATTCCCTCCCGTTACTTTTTTCTTTCTATAAGAAAATTGAGAATTTCGTTAAGTTTTTGCTTTGAGTTTTCGCAGAAAACCGAGGTGTTGATACAAGAACGCGCTTTTTCGGAGTATTCCGCACACAATTTTTCCGCATAGCAAAGAGAACCGCAATTTCGCAGCAGTTCCTGAACCTTTGCAAGTTCGTCTTTGCCTGAGGTTTCTTTCCCGTAAATTTCGAAGAAAGCATTCTTGTCCCTTTCCGAAGCATTCCTTATAAAATGCGCGGTAAGGATAGTTTTTTTGCCTTCGCGCATGTCCGAAAGCGTGGTTTTTCCGGAACTGCTTTCATCGGAAAAAATTCCTATAATATCGTCTTTTATCTGAAACGCTATTCCTATATTGTCGCCCGCATTTAAAATATCCGGGTACATTTTATCATATTCCTGTGCAAAAGCGCTCCCTAAAAGCAGCGGACCCGTCGATGTATAGCGCGCGGTTTTGAATTTGTAAAGATTTATAATGTCTTCTTCGAAATAATCTTCGGAACTTGAAGAAAGTTTTATATCATAAAGCTGACCTGCGATTGTCTGGGTGGAAATTCTGTTCAGAATTTTTGCCGCAAAAGCGCAGACGTCGCTCGGAAAATCACTTGAAAGGATCATATCGTTTCCGGCAATTATTCCAAAGTCGCCGAAACATACGGCGCAGGATTCTCCCGTATGCCCTCCTCCGAATTCCATGTGAACTGCCGGTTTTCCTCTTCGCAGCGGACTGTTATCCATAACATCGTCCTGGGCAAGAATGCCGGTCTGCATTATTTCTATAGCGCAGCATGGCAAATATATTCTTTCATCGGCAATTTTTCCTCCGAGTTCATATCCGAGTTTTATAAAATATGCCCGAAGTCTTTTTCCGCCCTCGCAGTGTCTTAAAAACATTTTATAGAAGTCTGTCATAAGACTGTCGCAGTCATATTTTTTAAACAAAATGTCAGAGTTTTTGCCGCAAAGAATTTTATCTGTGTTTTTAACGAATTTTCTGTAGTCTGATAAAAAAGAATACATAGCCTGCCCCTTTAAACAATATATTAACAAATAAATTTTACCATATTGTTCATATATTTTCAAGCGCAGTTTAAAATAAAGTAAAAAAGGGTTCCGTCAAAATTTCGGAACCCTTAATGAAAAGTTATTTGGATTTTGATTTTGTTTTTGCCCTGTCTTTTTTTGAAAGAGGAGTTGTAGGTATATTACCCTGAATTTTTGAAAGGTTATTTGCTTCATAATTTGTCTGCACGGCAGTATTCACATACCCTGTTGCCTCGTTTACACTTGCTACCGGGTTTGTTAAAAACGCGTCTTTTGAAGGATGGTTTTTATTTTTCTTTGACATTTTAATCACCTCTGTGAATTTATTATTCCTGATTTTATATCAAATATGCAAAAAATACCGCGCGGAAATTTTTGATTTTCGGCATCTGTCCGGCTTTGAATTTGCGGCAAAAAACGGCATAGTTGCAATTTTTGAAAATATATGTTATAATAACCAAGTATGTGTGTTTAGATGATTAGAAAATAATCTATTTTGAATGAAAGGACAGAGTAAAAATGAAGAAAATAATACCTGTTATAATTTTTTTATTAGCAGTATTATCGTTATTTTCCGTCAGCGCAGAACATTATAATATTGACGGCTATGAAGTCCCCATCGATATAATTATAAACGGGCAATACTTAAAAACAGATAATGAAAGGGCTTTCATAGAAAACAATACAACTTTCGTTCCGCTGCGGACAATAAGCGAAGCGGTGGGAGCAAAAGTTTTGTGGGACGGAAAGACGAAATGCGCAAATGTAACGAAAGGAGAACTGAAAATAAAGTTTAACGACGCAAGCGATACCGTTTCTGTAGGAAAAACCGTATTGCCGTGCGTGCTGCAGATCTATAACGGGACGCTGTATATTCCTGTAAGAACGTTTACCGATATTTTCGGATACAAGGTAAATTATGACAACTATTATTATCAGGTAAATATAACTGCGGAAAACGTGACAGTGCCTGCCGATAAAACGGTTGTGTCATATACTCCCGACGACATGCTTTGGCTCGGAAAAATCGTAAGAGCCGAAAGCGGAGGAGAAAGTTTTGCTTCTCAACTCGCCGTTGCAAATGTTATTTTAAACAGAGTCAACCACTATTCGTTTCCGAATACCATACTGGAAGTAATATTTGATAAAAGGCACGGAATACAATTTTCACCCGCATACAACGGAAAAATTTACAATGTTCCGACCAACACAAATATTGCGGCGGCAAAATGCGCCATGTATGGGGCAAATAATATAGGAAACAGCCTGTATTTTAATCTTGCAAAACATAAAAATTCATGGGTTGCTCAGAACAGGCAACTCTTTGCAGTAATAGGCAAACAGGCATTTTATTTATAATAACAAAACATGCATATATGTAAAAGGAACCGTAAACTCAATTTACGGTTCATTTTTTACAATAAAATGTCAGTCAAGGCTTTTTACATCTTGTTTCCGGTGTTTTCATTCTTTTTTTGACATTTGCCTTTGAGCAAGTACAAGGTCATAATATATGCCTTTTTTGTTCATGAGAAAATCATGAGTGCCGATTTCCGCGACCCTGCCCTTGTCAAGTACAACAAGAAAAGTCGCGTTGCGCAAGGTGGAAAGACGGTGAGCAATGGCAAAAGTAGTTCTGTTTTTAATGAGTTTTGCAAGGGCGTCTTGTATTACTTTTTCGGTTTGCATATCAAGGGAACTTGTAGCTTCGTCAAGTATCAGTATTCTGGGGTTCTTAAGGAAAACCCTTGCAATGGATATCCTCTGGCGTTCGCCGCCCGAAAGGGTATAACCTCTTTCTCCGATTTTAGTATTATATGCATCGGGCAGATTCATAATAAACGAGTGCGCTCCGGCAAGTTTTGCGGCTCTTATAACCTCGTCTTTCGAAGCATTTTTTTTCGCATATACAATATTGTCGTATATTGTGCCGGAAAACAGGAAAGATTCCTGCAGCACAGCGCCCGTTTGCTCTCTTAGGGACGACTGCGAAATATCCCGAATATCTGTGCCGTCTATAAGAATCTGTCCCGAGTCTGCTTCATACAGCCTCATGACAAGATTTATAAGCGTACTTTTTCCAACGCCCGACGCGCCGACAATGCCTACCATTTCTCCCGGATGCACGCTGAAAGATATATTTTCAAGAACAGGTTCATGTTCTTTATAGCCAAAACAAATATTTTTGAACTCAACATCTCCGAAAACGGTTATATTTTTTGCAGAAGCGCTGTCGGCAATCTCAGTTTTTCCGTTCAATATTTCAAATATTTTAAACACGGCGGTGCCTGTATGGATAAGTATTCTCGGAAGCCTCGAGAAAAAATTAAGCGGCGCATATATTATCGAAACATATGATGTGAGTTGAACCAACTGACCCAAAGACATGCTGCCTTTTAGAATTTTATTTCCGACATAATAAAGAATAATAAATTCGCCTATTCCCATAAGAAAACCTGACATCGGAATAATAATGCTCCACAAAGCCTCGTTTTTCTGACGCACTTCCGATTCGTTTTTGATAATATCGGAATATTTTTTTTCTTCTGCCCGTTCGGTGCCATAGGCTTTTATAACGCGGATTCCTTGAAATATATCATGAAGAGTGGTATTTGAATAACTTTCGATAAACCATTGCTTGTGATAAATTCTGTGCAGAAAACGATGTATAAAATTGTACATCAGAAGCACAAACGGGCATGGAATAATCGCAATAAGCGTAATTGCCGGACCGAAAACAACAAGCATTGCGACAATTATTGCTATAAGAACAAGAGTCTGTTGTATAAATTCAGGAAGCACATTAACGAGGAATCTGTTGAGTATGGCGGTGTCGTTTGTCAGACGCGTCATAAGTTCGCCTGTCGTGTGCTCGGATATCTCGCTTAAAGACATGTACTGAATTTTTTCAAACAGCCGGAACCGGAGTTTTTTCAGCATGTCGCTGCTGACATTTATAAGAAGGCGGTTTCGTATCACATCAAAAACCGTCATTATAAGTTTTGTCGCCGCAAGCGCAAAAATCAGAATCATAAACGCAGAAAAAGAAACTGTTGCGGCGCTGCTTTTTATATAGTCGTCTACAAGAATTTTGTTAAGATACGGAAATAAAAGTTCAAGTCCTGCGGCAACGATAAAAAGAAGACCGCATACCAAAAGAACCGGAATATATGGCTTTACCATTGATAAAAGTTGTTTTGCAATTTTTAAAAAATCACTTGACTTTATATTTTCGCGTGTTTTCTGCGCCTTGTTTTTTGACTTGTTTTCGACAGTATACGACGGATCTTTCTTTAAATTGCCGACTGTCTTACACATATCGAAAACAAAATCCGAGTTTTTATTTGTTGTTCTGCAAAATTCGTATGTGCTGCCGCAGGAAGAGTACTCAAGAACGGCGCAGCCGTATTTTCTTGTGCACGTAACTTCCGATATTGAAGATATATTGACAAGACTAATATCAATGTTTTTGGAAAGAAATGTGTCGGTCTGAGCCTTTATAAGCGTATTTCTACTTACAGAACAGATTCCATAAACAAATGTATTCGAACACGATAAATTGTATTTGAAACTGAATACGACTTCTTCACCTTTTAAATTTTCGGAAATCTTCTGCGTGAGCACGTCAAAAATTTTTTTGTCTTTTTTTCTTTTCGATTTTAAAAACATTTTTTCTCCTTTGTTTTAAGGATTATAAATATAACTCTATTGCACGGTAACTTTTCTTGTCAAGAAGAGAAACGTTTTTAATACTGTACCGGTTGCCGTCGGTATCAGAGATAAGAAGTCTTTCCGGAGAGATTTTGGTAATGCTTCGAAAAGGGTCGCGCAGACTTATTTCACAAGGACCGCAGTTTGTCACACATTTTATTGACGCAAAGCCGAATCTGCTTTTAAATGAAAGTATTTTTTTGATTTCAGGCACAAAATAGGTGTTTTTAAGTTCTCTTTTTATAATTTCGCATGTTTTTTCATCAAAATCAGAAACATCTTCAATTATGCCTATTTCATTTCCGTCCCTATCCTGAACCGAAATGATTTTATATGGGTTTTCAAAAGGAAAGGCGCAGTGAAGAAAAACTCTTTTGTAATTTCTTCTTCCGTCGTCCGTATATAACGGTTCTTTTTTGCCGGCACTTTCGTGCATGTCAAAATGCGGTGATGGCGGCATATGGCTTTCATACGGAATATCATGCGGCGGCATAGGACCTCCTGCCGGCATGTCGTGCAGGGGCTCGGGACCTTGATTTTCGGGCATATCAAACTTTTTGTCTATATCCGAAACAAGTTCCAAAAATCCGTCGTCCGACATTTTAAAGTCGGAATTGTATTTTGTGATATATGTTATGTCGACAACATCCGTAAAAGATATATTTTTATTACTGCTCATGATTATCGCCCCTTTCGGCAGTAGAAATCCGGTTTTGTGCGTTATTATATTCCAATATTTTTCATTGCCTCAAGTTGCAGGCTGTAAAGTTTGTAGTATTCGCCTTTTTTTTCGATGAGTTGTCTTGCCGTACCGTATTCGCAGATTTTTCCGTCTTTTATAACCGCGAGATTGTCGGCGTCTTTCAGAGTTGAAAGGCGGTGCGCGATCATAAGGGTTGTACGGCCTTTTGACAGACTGTAAATTGCCTGCTGAATCCTGCGCTCGGTTTTTGTATCCATGGCGGCGGTGGCTTCGTCCAAAATCAAAATTTTCGGATTTTTGAGAAAAGCCCGTGCAATCGATATTCTCTGACGTTCTCCGCCGGATAATTCCTTGCCGCTGCCCCAGCCGATATTTGTTTCATAACTTTCGGGATATTTAATTATAAATCTGTGCGCGTCGGCAAGTTTTGCAGCCATGAAAACTTCTTCGTCCGAGGCTTTAGGATTTGCATATCTTATGTTGTCCATAATCGTACCGCGGAAAAGATAGGTTTCCTGAGAAACTATGGCAATATTTTTATGAAGAGCATCAAGCGACATATCTTTAATATTTATACCGTCGAGCATTATTTCTCCCTCGGTCGTATCATACAGCCGCAAAATGAGGTTTACAAGAGTGCTTTTGCCGGCGCCGGACTGACCTACTATTCCGAGAACTTCACCCGGACGAACGGAGAACGAGATGCCGTCGAGGATTTTTCTTGTTTTGTCATATTCAAATCCGACGTTTGAAAAAGTAATTTCACCATTTATACTTTCGGGACACACAGGATTTTCCTTTTCCATAACTTCGGGAATGCTGTCGAGGATTTCAAATATTCTCGAAATTGAGTTAAGACATTCCGCATACCATCTTGACGCTTCCGAGAATGAACTTATCGGGGCGTATATCATTGACATGTATCCGATAAATGTCATAAGCATTCCGAAAGATAACTGCCCTTTTATCGTAAGCCAGCCACCGTATGCCCATACGACAAAGTTGCCGGCATATAAAAGGTAGCCCATAAGAGGGAACACGGTTGCCTTGAATTTATTTATTTTTTTGTCGGAATCTGCAAAATCGGAACTTTTTCTGTCGAATCTTTCGATTTCGCTTTTTTCTTTTGCAAAGACTTTAACTACGCGCGCGCCTGCAAGAACATCCGATATTACAGAATTGTATGACCGTGATTTTGAATAGTTTTTTGCATACATTTTCCCGAATACTGAAAAAACAAGTTTGTAAAATATAAAGAACACGGGTGACATTATAAACGTAAAAGCCGCGAGGCGAACGTTTATAAAGAACATAATTACAGTTATCGCAAAAAACTGAACGGCGTTTACGACAAGTGACGGAAGACCGTCGCAGAAAAAGAAGTATATATTGTTGGCGTCGTTGTTTACAGATGTCATGAGTCCGCCGGTGTGACGGCCGGTGAAAAACGACATTGAAAGACGCGATATTGCCGAAAATACGGTTTTCTTTATGTCATATATAACTTTTGCTGAAATTTTTGATGTTACAACTCCCGAAAGAACATTCGCAAGTGTGTTTAAAAACTTGGTTGCGGCAATAAGACCGACAGCAAATGCTACTTTTCCGTACCATTTTCCGCCTTCTGAAAGAACGTTGTCATAAAAAACGCTTCCTCCGATATATGGTACAAAAGTCGAAAGCGAAGTTATAAGCACAAGACTTAAAAAAGACAGAAAAATATATAACTTATATTTCAGAAAGAAAACGGAGATACGTTTTAAAATCTTTGAAGTGTCAGTGCATTCCGGGCAGATTTTTGACGAGTCCGGGTATTTTCTGCCGCATTTAGGGCAGAAAAGGTCAGGGTTATCGTATACAAAATCATTCTCGGTTAAAGGTTTGCCGTCTTTTATTTTATTTAATGTTTCGAGAAAAGCAAACATACGGTCTTTTAACGAAGAAGTAAATCTGAAAAGGAGCGTTTCTTCGCCGTCAAGCGTTGCCGAAAAAATATACGACGAAATGTTTTTTTCTATTCTGAATTCATAAAGGCTGCAAAGGGAATATTTACGAAATTCATATTCGGTAAAACTATATGTTTTTTTGAAAAAAGCCGTGTCTTCTGACTTGAAAGCCGGATTTCCGGACAGAATAACAAGCATTTTTTCGGTTATGACGCAATATACGTCCGTATATATAAAGTCAGAATTTATATCTGATTTTATATATGTTATGATGTCCTCTTCGCAAATTCCTTTTTCGGACAATATACCGAGTATCTCCCTTTTTGGCTTTTTACTTGTCACGGCAATTCTCTCCAAATTAAAAGTATTACTTATATTATAATACTTTCAGTGCCGATTTTCAACTTTTCTTTTCTTTTATATAAAATACGGTTGAAAAAATCGGCAAGAATATGTATAATATAATTTATAAGAACAAAAAGTTGTGCTATGGGGGTTTATAAAAAATGCGTGCCGCATCTCCGGAAACTATGCGTCAAATCGACAAGTATGCAAGCGATATACTGTCTATAAAAGAAGAAACTCTTATGGGTAATGCCGGCAAGGGCGTGTATGAAAAAATAAAAGAAATGATAGATCCTTCCGACACCGTTCTTATTTTATGCGGAAAAGGAAATAACGCGGGCGACGGATATGCGTTAGGAACCGAACTTATAAGGGATAAAATAAATGTGTGCTGCCTTGAGGTTTTTGATATGCCGCCGGTATCCGTATGCGCACAGAATTTCAGAAATATATATGTTTCATGCGGGGGCAAAATAGCAAAGTCGGATAAATTCAAAGACGAAATAAAAAAGAGCACGGTTATTGCAGATTGTATTTTTGGGTTTGGATTTCGCGGAAATATAGATAATGAAAGTGTTGCGGCAAAAATCATAAAGGCATGCAATGAAAGCGGCTGTAAAAGAATTTCGGTTGATGTTCCGAGCGGGATAAATCCTGAAAGCGGAGAAATTTCCGATGTAAACTTTTCGGCAGACAGAACATACACACTTGTTTTGCCGAAACCCGGCCTTTATTCGTATCCGGCAAGAGAATACTGCGGTGAAATCTCGGTTCTGGATATCGGAATCCCCAAAAAAGTACTTGATAACTTTTCATATGAGTGTGAAATTGAAGACGATGAATTTATAAAAAGCATTATGCCGAAAAGGGGAAAAAACACCAATAAAGGCACATTCGGAACGCTTTTATCATTTACGGGAAGCGAATATATGACGGGTGCTGCCGTTTTGTCGTCAATGGGAGCGTTAAGAAGCGGAGTCGGCCTTTTGAAAATATGCGGAAAAAAAGAAGTGCTTTCAAAACTGCAGAATATACTTTATGAACCGGTTTTTCAGAAACTTGACGACGATGCCGATAAAGCAGTCTGCGAGATGGACGGATATTTTAAAAGCGCGTCTGCGGTCCTTTGCGGATGCGGCATAGGAAAAGACGAATATGCGAAAAGACTGACGGAACATATAATTAAAAATTTTGAAAAAACCATAATTCTTGACGCGGATGGAATAAATAACATATGCGAAAATATAATGATACTAAAGGAAGCAAAGTTACCTTGTATCATTACTCCGCATCCTGCGGAATTTGCGCGTCTTTTAAATACCGGAGTGCAGAATGTGAATAAAAACCGAATAAACTGCGCAAGGGCATTTTCAAGAGAATATAACTGCATTGTTGTGCTGAAGGGGGCAGGGACGGTTATCGCGTGTCCCGACGGAAAGTATTTTATAAATACAACCGGCAACTCATCCTTGTCCAAAGGTGGAAGCGGGGATGTTCTTGCGGGAGTTATTGCATCTTTGTGCGCCCAGGGGATGAGCCCTCCGAGCGCGTGTGCGCTTGCGGTGTATCTGCATGGGTATGCAGGCGAAAAACTTTCTGCAGAAGCGTCGCAAAGTTCCGTGCTGCCGCAGGACTTGCCGAGGTGCATAGGTAAAAGCCTTCCGTGAAAGGGTGAGGCAAAATCAAATCAAGGCAAAAAAATATATTTAAAAGATGTATTTTAACTGTTTTAATTGTGGTATGTTTATTTTTGTGTTCATGTGCAAACAACAAATACGGACTTGAAACTTTGTCTGATACGCTGTTCTGCGACTATAACGCAAAAATTGACTATACATTTAAAACACAGAGCGGAGAACTTTCCGGAAAAGCAAGTGTTACTAAAGGGGACACCGTTAAAATTGAGGTTGAATCCCCCGAGCCTTATTCGGGGCTTTGCGCTGTCAGCGATGAGGGCGGAAATCCGTCGGTTATAACTATTTCATATTATGGAATAAAGTCCGACATGCCCGATAATATGCTGCCGAAACTTAATCTTGCGATGCGTATTTTTTCTGCCGAAGCGCAAACTGAAATTTTCGAACTGAAAAACGACAGTATTGTTGAAACAAGGCAGATAGACACGGAGGACTTTGGTTTTTCGGATACATCAGTCATCATCCCAAGAACTGCCGAGTTTTATATTGACACATATAAGTGCCTTATAACTTATGACAGCGTTACGGGGACGCCGCTTTATTTGAGCGCACAGTGCGATGATTTTTCTCTGGAAATAGTATATAAGGAATTCAATTTACAAACAGATTGAAAAAGAAGGATAAAAAATGGTAAAGGAATTTGAAAAATATCCGGCATTTGCAAAGATTAATCTTTCAAATCTTGCACACAATGTCAGAATTGCGCAGGAAAAAATACATAAGACCATATCTGACAAGGCAGAAATTCTTGCCGTTATAAAGGCAGACGCTTACGGACATGGGGTTGTTATGGTCGCAAAAAGGCTGGAAAAGGAAAATGTGAATCATTTTGCGGTTGCAAATATCGACGAGGCGGTTGAACTTCGGAAAAACAACATAGGTGGCATGATTTTGATATTAGGCTGCATTCTGCCTTCGAGATATGCTGACGCTGCTGATAACGACATTTCCGTGACAGTCGAATCGTATGACGCTTTAAAAAACATTGAAGCATTTGCAAAAAAAGAGAACAAAAAGATCAAAATACATATAAAACTGAATACCGGTATGAACAGAATCGGGTTTGCAACATATGACAATAAAATATCTTGTGAACTTGTAAAAAGCCTGTCAATACTGAGAGAATCAAAGAACCTTTTATGCGAGGGTATTTTTTCTCATTTTTCAAACGGCGATGATGAAGATAAGAGCATTACCGATTACCAGTTCAAAAAATTTATGTATACCGTGAACGAACTTGAAAAAATGGGATTTTGCTTTAGGTACAGACATATTTGCAACAGCGTCGGCACGCTATATTATCCAGAATTTCACCTTGACCTTGTGAGATACGGAATAGGACTTTACGGCTGTGAGTATGAGGATATGGGGATTTTGCCGGTTATGAGTTTTAAGGCGCATATTGTTGCTGTTCATAATATAAAAAAAGGCGAATCGATAGGATATTCGGGAACTTTTACAGCGCAGCATGATATGAGAGTTGCGACTGTTTGCGCAGGATATGCCGATGGCGTTGACAGACTTTTGTCCAATAGGGGATATGTGCTGTGCCATGATAAAAGGGCGAAGATTTTGGGAAGAGTCTGCATGGATATGATGATGATTGACGTTTCGGATATAGATAATGCAAAACTTTACGATATTGTAACGATTTTCGGCAAGGACGAAAACGAAACCCTTCATGTTGAAGAAGACGCACGGCTGTGCGGAACAATTTCATATGAACTTCTGTGCAGAATAGGCAAGAGAGCAAAAAGAATATATGAAGAATAAATAAAAAATCCCCCTTAACGGGGGATTTTTTGCGCGGCAATAAGTTATTTTGCGTTTTTTCTTATTTCAATTATTTCACATGCATACATTTTGTGAAAATCGTTGTTCGGATAGCAGTCGGGAAGTATAGAATCATCGCAGAAACCTGACTTTTCAAGAAAAGATGAATAAAGTTTTTTTCCGACAAAAGTTAATGTTGCCTGTTCAAAAAATACGGCGCTGTTTTCTATAACCGGCGTAAGTCCGGCTGCGGCTATTTTATCGCAGTCCCTGCCTGACAGCGTTCCGCAAAGAGAAAGCGCTTTTTTATACTTTTTATCGAAAAATGAAACAGTAATAATATCGCTTTTTTCGGCAAAGCCGAAAGTATATCTTTGTGGCCGAATGGCGCAGATAAAAATATTTTTGTTCCACATAACTCCCATACCGCCCCAACTTGCAGTCATTGTATTGTAGGGGAGAGGCTTTTTAGATTCATCATATGCAGAAACAAGCATCCATTCTTTTCCGATTTTGTCAAAAACATTCAAATTTAAATCTTCCGGTTTTAATTTTTCATATTTCATAAAAGGCACCTCCGAAAAAATTTTTTATATACAAAAAGGACGCGCATAAATATTGCACGTCCTAAAAGTTTTTTATTATTCGGAATCTTTTGAATTGTCATCATATTCCGAAGTATCGCCGTGAGTATCCTCTGAAGTATTATTTTCTTCATTTTCCGCCGGTTCTTCTCTGTAAACCGAAGACGTAACGGTGAATGCTTTTTTGGCGGCGTTCTTTTCAAGTTCAATTCTTCTGTTTTCGTTATCTTCCATACTTTGCTTTTTCTTGCGATCCGCAATGGCTGCAATCTCTTCATTGGAAGGAGTGGGGTTTGTATCCATAAGGAACTTGAACTGTTCTTCATCCATGGTTTCGTATTTTGTAAGATAATCGGCTGTCGCATGAAGTTTTTCAATATTTTCACGAAGAAGGCTTTCTGCTTTCGAAAAAGCATTTTCAATGATTTTTTTGATTTCGCTGTCAATTTTGAATGCGGTTTCTTCGGAATAATTTCTTGTATTGTTAAAGTCACGTCCAAGAAAAACTTCATCGCTTGAATGTTCGGAACCGTATACTATAGGACCGAGTTCATCACTCATGCCGTAGCGTGTTACCATATCGCGCGCAATAGTGGTTGCTCTTTGGATATCATTTGACGCACCTCCGGAAATATCGTTGAATATTATTTTTTCGGCAACACGGCCGCCGAGCAATTCAACAATCTGTTCCTGAAGTCCGTTTTTATATACGCTGAATTTGTCTTCAACCGGAACAGTGAGCGTATATCCGAGAGCCCTTCCGCTGGGTATTATAGATATCTGACGGACAGGATCAAGAGAAGGAAGAATGTGCGCAAGAATTGCATGACCGGCTTCATGGTATGCAGTTTTTCTCTTTTCCTCGGGCTTTATCTTAAAGGATTTCTTCTGCGTTCCGACCATTATTTTAAGGGTAGCCTCTTCGATATCGTCCATTCCTATAAGACGCTTGTTTTTTCTTGCTGCGTGCAGGGCGGCTTCATTAAGAAGATTTGCAAGATCGGCACCCGTAAAGCCTACGGTTGCCTGTGCTACTTTTTCAAGGTCAACTGTTTTTTCAAAAGGTTTATTTTTTGCATGAACTTTCAAAATTGCGGCTCTGCCGTTGAGATCCGGGTAATTTACCGTAACCTGACGGTCAAAACGTCCGGGTCTTAAAAGGGCGGGGTCAAGAATATCGGGTCTGTTGGTTGCAGCAATTACAATTACTCCTTCGTTGCTTCCGAAACCGTCCATTTCAACAAGCAATTGGTTAAGTGTCTGCTCTCTTTCGTCATGGCCGCCGCCGAGACCTGCGCCTCTGTGACGTCCTACTGCATCGATTTCATCTATAAATATAATGCCCGGGGCATTTTTCTTTGCCGTGTCAAAAAGGTCACGCACTCTTGAAGCGCCGACGCCGACATACATTTCCACAAAATCCGAGCCGGATATTGAATAAAAAGGAACGCCTGCTTCTCCGGCAACGGCTTTTGCAAGCAAGGTTTTACCTGTGCCGGGAGGGCCTACAAGGAGTACGCCTCTCGGAATTCTTGCGCCGAGTTCGGAAAATTTAAGCGGATTTTTAAGAAAAGCCACAACTTCTTCAAGTTCCGCCTTTTCTTCGTCTGCACCTGCGACGTCTTCAAAGCGAACTTTGTTTTTATCGGTCATAAGTTTTGCACGCGACCGTCCGAAAGAATTGATTCTTCCGCCTTTTCCGCCCATTGCTTGGTTCATTGAGAAAAGCCAGAGCAGAACAACGAAAACTATAACGATAAGGTAAGGAACGAAAGTGCTCCACCACGGAAGTTCAAACGGCTGTTCATAGTCGTAATCCGAAATTATTCCGGCCTCATGTTGTTCTTTTACCAAATCATGCGTATCACTGTAAAAAATCGACAAGTCGGGAAGTTTGTATGTTACATTAGAATTGTCTTTCAATGTAAGTATTACATTATTGTTTTTATCAACGATAAACGACTCTACTTTTTCTTTATAAAAGCAGTCAAGAACGTCGTAATAATCAACCTTTTCCGGTTCATTTTGTCCCATCATCCATGTTGTTGCGGAAAGAATCAGCGCAATCAGCACAATATAAAATATAATTACTTTAATGTTATTCTTCATCTAAAAAATTACCACTCCTTGTATATTATATGCATTTATAAAGACCGATATTTATGTTTTTTCTGCCGTCTTTAATATAACACCTGTCGCACACAGGCATACCGAAAGAGGTTACAACACCGTCGTTATCGCATAAAACCGGATAAAAAGCACGTTCATATTCAGGTATTTTAATATCCGAAAACATTTTTTTTACGCTTTTTGTAACGCCGCGGACTTTATATGAATCTTTTGAAAGTCTGTTTCTTGCTTTAAGATCACCATTTATTTTATCAGAAAAAAGGGTTGTATTTTTATATAATTTGTAAATATTTGATTTATCTGTTAAAGTTTCGGGTAAAAATTTGTTTACATTTTGAAAATCAATATAAAGCGCGAACATATCGTTCAATATATTTTTACCGTTTTTCAAGGTTATATTAAAAGAAAAAGAAGAAAGTTCTTTTTTCTCGGCAAGATAGTCTTTTTTTAATAAAAATGATATTTTTAAAGGAGTAATTTTTGCATAAATATCATTCGGGAGACTTATAAATCTTGTTTTTTTGTCGAAGACAACATCGAGTATACCTTTGCATACGGATTTTATATTTATATATGACAGCGAACAGTTCGATATGTCGGAGTATAGTGAAATTACAAGCCGCGACATAAGAGAAAAGGGAAGAGAGGCAATTTCGCGTGTGTTATATGTTTTCTTTTCCGCGGCGAGAGTATTCAAAAAATTCTTGTCGCATCTTAATAAGTCTGAAGTTTTAAGGCATGAACTTTCAAAAGACGGATTTATTTTTTTAATTTCCGGTATAATATAGTTTCTTATTAAATTTCTTGAGTATTCGGGCGAAAAGTTTGTGCTGTCCGTGACAAAAGGTTGTTTCTTTTCTTTTAAATATTCTTCGACTTCGGTTCTTGTAATATCAATCAGCGGGCGTATAATATTGCCGCGCACAGGCGGAATTCCGCAAAGACCGTCGATACCGGTTCCCCTTGCAAGATTGAAAATTAAAGTTTCTGCATTGTCAGACAAAGTATGCGCCGTTGCAATTTTGGTAAACGAAAATTTTTTGCAAAGACTTGAAAAGTATGAGTATCTTTCATTGCGCGCAGCCTCTTCAAGGCCGGTACCATTTCTATCTGAAATTTCCGGGACATTGACATTTTCAGTGTAAAACGGAATGCTGACCGACAGGCACAAATTACGGCAGAACTCCTGATCACGTTCCGCCTCTCCTTTTCGTATCATATGATTCACATGACATGCAAAAATTTCGAATTTCAGTGAAAGTTCATTTTTTATATTTATTAAAGCAAGCAGCAAAGAGCATGAATCCGCTCCACCCGAAAGTCCGACTAAAATCTTATCGGACGGATTTATCATGCAATACTTTTCTATTGTCTTTAAAACTTTTTGCTCAAAATTATTCATGATGTTCAGTGTCCATAGACGTAAACTTTGTATATTGCCCATACCATCCGAGATTTGCTTTTCCTGTAGAACCGTGGCGGTTTTTTGCGACTATGCACTGAGCAATGTTTTGCATCTCTGGGTTGTCCTTATAATAATCGTCCCTGTAAAGAAACATTACAATATCGGCATCCTGCTCGATAGCGCCGGAATCTCTAAGGTCCGAAAGCATAGGTGTTTTATCTGTTCTTGACTCGGGTCCGCGTGACAACTGCGCGCAGGTTATTACCGGAACTTTCAGGTCTTTTGCCAAAAGTTTTAATCCTCTTGAAATGTCGGCGACTTCCTGTACTCTGTTATCGGTATGCTTTTCGGACTGCATTAACTGAAGGTAGTCAATTATGACAAGACCGAGATTTTTTACTCTTCTGAGTTTTGCTTTCATTCCCGTGACGGTAATGCCTGTTGTATCATCAATTAAGATATCCGTTTCGGAAAGAACTGAAACTGCCTGCGCAAGTTTTGTCCAGTCAGTATCGTCAAGTTCTCCCGTGCGCATCTTACTGCTGTCAATCATGGCTTCGCTTGACAGCATTCTTGAAACCAACTGCTCGTTTGACATTTCAAGCGAAAAAATTGCAACAGTTTTCTTTTTTCTGCATGCGATATTTGTTGCAATATTAAGACAGAAGGAGGTTTTTCCCATACCGGGTCTTGCTCCTACAAGCACAAGGTCGCTGTCTTGCATGCCTATTAAAAGTTTATCTATACTTGAAAAATAGGTAGGAGTTCCCATTGCGGATTCTTTGTCGTTAATAAGTTCCTGAAGTCTTGCGTAATTTGAAATGATTATATCTTTTATATGAGTAAAACCTTTTGAATTTACGTTGTTTGCAATATCAAATATTTTCTGCTCGGACGCATCAAGGATAGTATCAACATCTCCTTCGCCGGAGTATGCCATCTTGCTGATATCGTCGGAGGCGTCAATAAGTTCGCGGAGCAGGGCTTTATCGTGGATTATTTTTGCGTAATCACGGACATTTGAAATTGAAGGAACGGAATCGGAGAGAAGTTTTATATAATTTTTTCCGCCCGATTCATCATAGGTTCCTTGTTTTACAAGAATGTCCAGCAAAGTTACAACATCAATGCTGCGGTTTTGAAAAAACAGCGAGCGCATGGCGTCATATATTACAGTATGCTCTTCAAGATAAAAATCACTCGGATTTATCAGGGAAGCAATTTCCTGAATTTTTTCCGGGTCAAGCAGTATTGCACCGAGAACTGACTGTTCCGCTTCAATTGAAAACGGGACCTGCCGGACAGAATCAATATCTGTAAATTTTGTATTCATAATAACCTCCGGAACGCTCTTGAAAATAGGTAAAAATACATAGCGTTATTGTTTTTCGCTGACAAGCACCTTTAATTTTCCCTGCACATCTGAAAAAAGTTTAACCGTAAGTTCATAATTTCCGTAGGCTTTTATAGGTTCTGCGAGAACTATTTTTCTTTTTTCAATATCGATTCCGAATTGTTCCTTCAATGCTTCCGAAATTTCCTTTGATGTTATAGATCCGTAAAATCTGCCGTCTGTTCCGGATACTGCTGATAATTTTACAGTTATGGAGCCGAGTTTTTCGCATATTGAGAGGGCTTCTTTCTTTTCTTCCTCTTTTTTATATTGTGCGGAAGCGGCTTTCATTTTAAACTCATTTATTATTGAGGCTGTCGCTTCAACCGCAAATTTTTTCGGAAAAAGAAAATTCCTTGCATATCCTTCGGATACATTTATAATTTCACCTTTTTTCCCTTGTGATCTAACATCTTGTAACAATAATACTTTCATAAATATTTACCTCCGTGTTTTTTAATTGTATATTTTTTAAGAGAGATATTTGTCGATTGCTTGTTTTAAAAGATTTAATGCTGAAGTTATATCGGTATCGCTTATTTGTGCGCCCGCCGCGTCAAAATGTCCTCCGCCTTCAAATTCCTCAAGGATAAGCTGTACGTTTATTTTTCCGTTTGAACGTGCGGAAATATGAACGTTGCCGCCTATAGCGCATGCCACAAAAGCAGCGTCAACACCCTCAATCTCAAGAAGTTTATCGGCGGCTTTTGCGGCGGCAATGTTATCGCTGGAGTTCGATTCGCCTCCGTATGCCGCAATGGCGATAGAGTCTTTGTATATAATTACGTTGCTTTCGAATTTTATTTCGCGGAGAAAATCTGAAACGCTGGTTCTGAATAATTTTCTCGCTTCGTTGGGATCTGCGCCCTCGCCTCTAAGATACAAAGCTGCGCCGAAAGTACGGACCCCGGTATTTTTTGTAAAGTTTTTCGTGTCGAGAAGCATTCCCGCAAAAAGCAGTTCGGCTTCTGTTTTTGCAAGAGTTCCGGGCTGAACTGCCTGTTCAAGTATTTCGCACATGAGTTCTGACGCGGAAGAGGCCGAAGGTTCGATATAGGCAAGAACCGGAACTTTTTCAAACTCCTGAGTTTTTCTGTGATGATCTATGATTACAACATTTTTGCAATTCTCATAAACGTCGGGAGCTTCAAAATGAACTGGGTTGTTTACGTCGCATATTATAAGCAGCGTATCGGAACGTATTGTGTCTTGGGCTGAAACATTATCGGTAAAAAGATCGGGATAGATGCTGCTTTTCAGCATTTTGGAAAAAATAGGCTTTAGGTTCGCGTCATGAATATTTACAATAACATTTGCGGTTTTGCCGAGAGAAATGGCGATTCTTGCGGCAGCCATGCAGGCGGCAATGCAGTCATGGTCGGCAAATTTGTGACCCATTACCAAAACGTTTGAACTTTCCTTTATGAGATTTACAAGGTCGCCCGCAACTATACGGGAGCGTATTTTTGTTTTTTTCTGCACGGTTTTTGTTTTGCCGCCGTAGTATTCGGTTGAACTTTCCGTTTTTACAACAGCCTGATCTCCGCCTCTTTGCAGGGCAAGTTCAAGGGCTCTTTTTGCAGTGTTTTCTTTTTCGGAAAGAGAGCCTTTTATTTTTGCAAGGCCGATTGACGCGGTTATAGGTATATTTATGTCGTTAAGGGTTGTTTCTCTTATCTTGTCGAGAATATCAAATTTTGAAGAAATAACGTTTGAAAGATTTTTTTCTTCAAGTATAACCATATATTTATCTTTTTCATATTCTTTTATGATTCCGCCGAAGGTTTCGCACCATGAGTCGAGAAGTTCCGCCACATGGACCGAAACGGTGCGGTATTTTTCCTGTATATATGGCATGACTTCGGAAATGTTGTCTATCATTACAAAGCAGACAATGAGATTACTTTCCTCAAGTTCGCGTTTTGTATTTAAAAGTTCTGTTTTGTCATTCCACACCGTCATGCAGTAACTTTTGCCGTGAGAGTTAAGTTTATATCCCGAAATATCATATGTTACGTTGTTGTAATCAAGCGTTATTACAGCGCCGGCTTTCATTTGTTCAATTCGCTGAGAGGTAAATGTATTGCTCACAACATCGGCAATATTTCTACCGTACATGGATTTATTGTACTGCGATACTGCGATAAATGCTTTGTTGTACCATATTATAATGCCGCTGTCATTTACTGCGATTGCCGGGGAATTGAAACTCATTACAAAGTCGAGCGTAATGCCTGAAATTTTGCTGCTTTCGGTAAGAACGCCTTCGCTTCGGGAGTCGCTTTTCAGAATGAAATACATTGCCGCAATATAAATTACAATAAATGCGAGCCCGGAAAAAAGCAACAGTTTGTTTTTGGCGCCGCAGATGACGGCATATATGCAAAATATTGCGAGCGCACAAAGAATGCTCTTGTTGCGCATCATATTTTTCAGTTGCTGTAACAGTTCTTTCATTATCGTACCTACTTGAAATTAGTTATAGAATTCGTTTCTTCTGCTGCGAAGGATTGAAAAAAGACCGATTGTTACAAGTACATATAATCCTATGGAGAATGTAAAAATTACAAATGTAACTATAATAATCATTATGAGTATGCAAAGACTTTTGGGGACCTTTTTCATAAGATATGAACTTATGCTTGAAAGTCCGGTGACTGCAAATCCGGGAGTTAGAATATTTAACATGTTTGAAAGCGTAAAGTATATTGCCGAAGTTTTGTACGAGAATACAAGCATCATAAAGTACAGGAAAATATAAATGTTTGCGCTTGCAAAAGACATGGTTACTTTATAATTGCAGTTTTTTATAAAGGAATACTCTCCGAAAATTTTTGCCAAAAGCGCTGTAAATACAGTGCATAAATAACAATATACCGTAAATAAAACTATGAATATTGAAGGAAGCGACATTTTAAGGCTATAGATTAAATCATCGAAAAAGCCTACAATGTCATCGTTCGAATATGGTTTTAAAAACTGGCTCAGCATATAGTTCGGATCCTGCAAAGCCGCATTTGCATTTTCGCCTTCCGCGACACTTTCGGAAACAAGCGAACTCAAACTTTCTTTTATGTTTTCAAGCGGCAGGGTTATTGAATGAACTATCTGCTTTAACGTAAGATCCGGGTTATGCACTCTTTCCGCGAGAAACAGGAGTATAAAGAAGGCGATGCAGCCCATGACCGAAAATATTATTCCGGCATTTTTTGCATTGTTTTTTTCTTTTGTGATTCCGGTATATATTCCGAAAGAAATGAACACCGGCAAAAAGATGTTTACGCAGTGTATTGTCGGAAAATGCAGCAGGTACGCCACAATAAAAGCAATTGCCGGGGGTATGACGGAGAAGGTCCCGCCTTTTTTCAGGCAACTCACCGTATAAAGGCATGAAACCATAAACGATGCGGCAAGGTCAAGACCTGATTGCCCCGTAGAGGTGACTATGAATAGAAAAATGCATATTATGTCAAGTACTATTGACAACGGAGATATTTTTATAACTTTTACAAAGTTTGATTCTTCTCTTCCGTTATTTTGAAAATCATTTTGGTTCATATGGTGCCGCCTTACTAAAAATCAAATTTAACCTGAAGGGAATTTATGTCGAAACTCTCGTACAGGGTTCCTGTGCTTGGAAGTTTTTGCTTTCTGTATTTTGAAAATTTTTTCATTTCCTCGCTGCCGTCATCGGAAAACAGCGATACGCTTGAAATTTTTTGCCCTTTTTTGATGGTGAAGACATAAACCCCTGATGAGGATTTTGTGCTTTTGTACGCCAGTTGATCGGAATTTAATATTATTGCTTTTCCGACAGATGACAACAAAAGAAATTCGCGTGAAAATTTCCGTCCTTCCTTTTCCGGAACAAAGAATATTCCGGCAAGCGGGCTGTCAGAACTGTAGGCGTTTACAAGTTTTTTTCTGTTTGTTTTTGTCATGTAAGCATCAAGCGGTACCGCGACTGCTTTCCCGTTTTCAAAAAACAAAGCGATATGCCCTTTGTAATCTTTCGTAGAAAGCATCATTTTTACTTTTTCATTTTCGTCAAAACCAAGTTTTGCGGGTATATAATCTCCGAGTTCCGAAGGCTTTACGGAATCGAACTCGTAGACTTTTGCCTTATATACCTGACACTTGTCGGAAAAGAAGAGCACGTCGTAATCATTTTCCGCGTCTTGCTTTGAAACGATAAAATCGTTTTCTTTAAGTTTTTGCTCCGATTTTATGGGAAGATTTCCCTTGTAGGGAATTATTTTTTTGAAATAGCCGTCGTTTGTATAAACGAGATTTACCGGATATGTTTCGATTTTTTCTTCAATTTCGGCTGCATCTTCCGTCTGATATATTATCATTGTTTTTCTGGGTTTTGCGTACTTCTTCTTTACATTTGCAAGTTGTTTTGCTATAATTTCGTGAACTTTTTTGTCAGAAGAAAGTTTATCTTTTGTGTCTTCGATGTCTTGTTCGAGTTTTTTGGTTTCCGCAGTTTTGTTTATGATATATTCGCGGTTCAGATTTCTGAGTTTTATCTCGGCAATGTAATCTGCCTGAATTTCATCAATTTCAAATCCTGCCATGAGGTTTTTAACGACGTCTTTTTCGCTTTCGGTCTCACGTATTATCTTAACTGCCTTGTCAATGTCAAGTAGGAGTTTTGAAAGTCCGTAAAGAAGATGAAGTTTTTCGTTCATTCTGCCGAGTTCAAAAAACAGCTGACGCCTTAAGCACTCGGTTCTCCAGGCAATCCATTCGGTCAATATGTCGCGCACTCCGAGCGTTTTCGGATTGCCGCCTATTAAAACGTTGAAGTTGCACGAGAAAATATCTTCAAGGGTGGTGAATTTGAAAAGTTTTGCCATGAGTTTTTCATAATCGGCGCCTCTTTTCAGATCAATTGCTATTTTAAGGCCGTTAAGGTCGGTTTCGTCCCTGACGTCGGAAATTTCTTTTATTTTGCCTTCCTTTATAAGTTTTGCAATTTTGTCGATTATAATTTCAACTTTTGTGGTATACGGAATTTCAGTAATTTCAATGCAGTTTGATTTTTTGTCGTAATTATACCGCGCGCGTATCTTTACTGAACCGTGACCGGTCGAATAAATTTGTTCCAGCTGCTCTTTGTTATATATATAAAGCCCGCCTGTAGAAAAATCCGGTGCTTTTACGATATCCGTAATATCAGCATCAGGGTTTTTCATAAGTTCCGTTGCGGCATCGCATATTTCGGCAAGATTAAATGAACAGATGTTGCTTGCCATGCCTACGGCAATTCCTATGTTTGGCGAAATGAGTATGTTTGGAAAAGAAGTGGGAAAAAGCACAGGCTCTTTTAAAGTGCTGTCATAATTGTCAGTAAAGTCAACGGCGTCTTTGTCTATGCCGGAAAAAATTTCCTCGCAGAAAGGATCGAGTTTGCACTCTGTGTAACGGGAGGCGGCATACGCCATGTCGGAATATACTTTTCCAAACGAACCTTTGGAGTCAATAAACGGATGAAGCAAAGCCTCGTTTCCCCTTGTAAGGCGGACAAGCGTTTCATAAATGGACGAATCTCCGTGGGGATTCAGTTTCATTGTTTGTCCGACAACATTTGCCGACTTTGTCTTGTCGCCGTTTATAAGCCCCATTTTATACATGGTATAAAGCAATTTCCTGTGGGCGGGTTTGAAGCCGTCAATTTCGGGAATTGCTCTCGATATTATTACGCTCATCGCATAAGGCATATAATTTACGCGCAGCGTATCTGTTATCGGCTGGTCGTTTATAACGGCAGTCACAGTATTTTCCGGTATTTTTGAAGATTTGTTTTTTCTCATATCGTTTTCCTTAGCGGTTTTTATATTTTAGATCAGTTGTCAAATAGAGTGGCGTTTTGTTCAGATAAAGGCTCGCTTTCCGGAAATTTAATTCCGAGATGTTCATATGCTCTTTTTGTCGCGCATCTTCCTCTTGGAGTTCGGTTTAAAAATCCGAGCTGCAGAAGATACGGTTCATAGACGTCTTCAAGCGTTATCGATTCTTCGCCTATTGTTGACGCAAGCGTTTCGATTCCGACAGGTCCGCCGCCGAAATAGTCTATAATTGCATGAAGCATCCGCCTGTCAACAGCATCAAGACCGAGGCCGTCTATCTCGAGCAGTCCGAGCGCACCGTCCGCCATATCTTTTGTTATTGTTCCTTCGCCTTTTACCTGGGCATAGTCGCGTACTCTTTTTAAAAGCCTGTTTGCGATTCGCGGCGTTCCTCTTGAACGCAGGGCAATTTCATATGCTCCGTCTTTTTCTATGGGAATACCGAGTATTGAAGCGCTTCGGGTTACAATTTCAGATAACTCTTCCGGCGAATAAAGTTCAAGCCTTAAAAGATGTCCGAATCTGTCGCGCAAAGGAGAGGTGAGCTGACCTGCTCTTGTCGTTGCTCCTATGAGCGTGAAATGGGGAAGAGGAAGACGTATGCTTCTTGCGGAAGGGCCCTTTCCCATAATTATATCAAGATTAAAGTCTTCCATTGCCGGATAAAGTATTTCTTCAACCTGCCTCGGAAGTCTGTGAATTTCGTCTATAAAGAGAATATCGTTTTCTTTAAGGTTCGTAAGAAGCGCGGCAAGGTCGCCCTGCTTTTCGATAGCGGGTCCTGAGGTTATGCGGATGCCTGCTGACATTTCGGAGGCGATAATTGCCGCAAGTGTGGTTTTTCCGAGTCCGGGAGGACCGTGAAGCAATATATGGTCAAGACATTCGCCGCGCATTTTTGCTGCCTGCATTGAAATTGCAAGTTTTTCCTTTACGCGCAACTGACCTATATATTCTTCAAGAGTTTTTGGACGCAGAGAAGTTTCGTTTTCCGTGTCTTCTTCAAGACTTCTTGAACTTATTATTCTGCTTTCAAAATCAAAATCTTCGTTGAAAGCGTCATCTTTACTGCTTTTTATCAAAGTGTTTTCTCCCTGATTTTATAAAATAATATTATTTTACAAGTTTCTGAAGTGCAAGCCGTATCGTGTCTTCTATCCCATGATTTCCGGACACGGCTTTTACGGCTTTTGCAGCTTCTGCTTTTGTATATCCGAGAACCACAAGCGCGTTTACGGCTTCATTAAGCGTTTCGCCTGATATAACTCTTTCGCTGCGGTTTTCTCCCGAGGCTTCGGGAATGTCGCTGCCAAGAGGCAGTTTTGCGATTTTATCCTTAAGTTCGATAATTATTTTTTGAGCGGTTTTGATTCCTATGCCGTTGGCCCTTGAAAGTTCCTTTGCGTCGCCGCAGGCGCAGGCAAGCGCAATTTCAGAAGGCGAAAAGTTTGAAAGAATTGAAATTGCGGCTTTCGGACCTACTCCCGAAACCGATATCAGAAGTTTGAAAACCGCGCACTCGTCTTTTGAACAAAATCCGTACAACTCGGCGCAGTCTTCGCCTACCTTGTAAAAAGTATATAAAAGACAGTCGCTGTCCGAAAAGTTACCGGAGGCGTCTTTTATAAAATTTTCTGCGATATATTCATATGTCATGCCTGAAATGAAGATGAGATATCCGACTCCTCCGCAGTCGATTACCGCATAGTCGGTCGTCAGTGCGGAGAGTTTTCCCCTGATATAATAATACATAATTACCTCTTTACCGGTTAAGTTTAAAAAGAATGGAAGAAGAACTGTATGCGTGGCATATTGCGGCGGCAAGTGCGTCGGCGGTGTCGTCGGGCTTTGGCGCTTTTTTGAGGCCGAGAAGTGTTTTTACCATTTCTATCATCTGGTGCTTTTCGGCTCTTCCGTAGCCGGTGACAGACTGCTTTATCTGAAGAGGGGTGTATTCATATATCGGAATTCCTCTTTTTGATGCGGCAAGCAGAATTACTCCTCTTGCCTGGCAGACATTTACGGCGGTTTTGGCGTTTGTGTTGAAGAATAATTCTTCTATAGACAAAGCATCCGGACGGAATTTGTCGCAAAGTTCGCATATGCCTTCATATATCTCACAAAGACGGTTTTCGGTTTTTTGATGGGCCTTTGTCGTTACGGCTCCGTATTCAATTACCCGAAAGTCGTTTGCGCCGAATTTTCCCCCGTATTCAACGACTCCGAAACCGACTATCGCATATCCCGGGTCTATGCCCAAAATAACCATAAGATATATTTCTCCAATATAAAAAAATATTTCATTAAATTATATCACAATATGCAGTCTTTGTCAAAAATATTTTTAAATTTTAAATCATTTGCAAATAATTTTTTTTACATGGTAAAAATATGTTGAAAAAATCGGGAATAAAGGGTATAATAACAGTGTAAAAATAAAAAGGAGGCGGCATATATGACGCAGATTACAAAACAAACAATAATCGGAGATATCCTTGACGCGGATAAGGAGTGTTCGAAATTCTTTCTTGAAATAGGCATGCATTGTCTTGGCTGCCCTTCGGCAAGAGGAGAAACTGTTGAGCAGGCATGCGAAGTTCACGGAGTTGACGCCGACGAACTTGTTGAGAAGATAAATGACTATCTTGCAGGAAAATAAGTTTTATTTAAAAGACCTCGGTAAAAGGCTTTCGCTTATAGCGGAAACTGTAAGCGAAAAACTTTGCGGCGAGGACGAAGACACAAAACTTGTTGCTGCAGACGTCGGCACAGACCATGCAAAACTGCCGGTTTTTCTGATAAAAACCGGCATCTGTGTGCGCGTTATCGCATCAGATATAAATAAAGGTCCCTGTGAAATTGCAAGAAGAAACGTGGAAGGTGAAAAACTTTCCGAATACATTGACGTTATACATACGGACGGCCTTTCCGGATTTGAAAGGTATAATTTAAACAGAGTTGTAATTGCAGGCATGGGCGGAGAACTTATTGCTAAAATATTGGATAACGCCGGCCTTTGCGACAAGGAAAAAATCAAATTTGTATTGCAGCCGCAGAGTCACAGTGATGTCCTGCGGCAATATTTGTTTGAAAACGGATATTGCATTGTACAAGAAAAATATGTATGTGAAAAAGGCAAGGATTATTGCATAATCTCAGCGACGTTTGACGGAATAAAAAGGCGCGGCAGTCTTATTGAAATATATTTCGGGGATATTTTGCGGTGCAAGGATGATCCTGTATTTTCAAGAATGTTTGAAAAAAAGTATAAAAATTTGGAAAAAATAATACCCGTAAGAAAAAAGTCCGCGGAATATGAACAAAACGAGGTTTTTCTAAGAGAGGAAAAACTGTTTTGCGAAATGAAAAAATATTTAAAAAGGGCTGATCAAAATGACGAAAATATGTGATATTTATAATTATATTGAAACTTTTGCGAAAAGCGAATTCCGTGAGGATTTTGACAATGACGGAATTATGCTTTGCAAAAATGCAAGCAGTCCGGTAAAGACGGCTGTCGTATGTCTTGAAATAAATGAGCAGTGTATCGACTTTGCGTCAGAAAATAAGGCGCAGCTTATAATTACGCACCACCCATATATTTTCAGACCCCTGAAACACATTACGGGAACAGAATATTCGAACACCGAAAAACTCATGAAAAACGATATCTCGGTAATCTCTTTCCATACAAGGCTTGATTGTGCGCAGGGAGGGGTAAATGACGCTCTTGCGGCATCGCTTTGCCTTTCGGATGTTATGGGTTTTGCCGGAAAGACCGGACATCTCGGCAGAATCGGAAAAACCGACCGGGAATACAGTCCCTTGGAATTTGCGGAATTTATTAAGGAAAAACTTTCGTGCGGCGCTGTAAGGGCGGCTTTCCCGGACAAAAACATGAAAATAAAAACAGCGGCGGTGCTGGGAGGGGCCGGAAAAGATTATATAATCGAGGCAAAAATTTCGGGAGCCGACGCATATGTTACAGCGGACCTTTCGCATAATTCTTTTATTGACGCAAAAAATCTGGGGCTTGCGATATTTGACGCAGGACACTATTATACGGAAAATGTTATAGTTGATGCGCTGATGAAAAAAATCGGCGGAAATTTTTCCGGGGTGAATTTTTTGAGTTTTGATGTGAAGAGTCCCTATATTAATATTTAACGGAGAGAAAAATGCCATTTGATGCAGGTATGACAAGCGCTGTTGTAAAAGAACTTCAAGGCGGTTTTGTCGGTTCAAAAATTGAAAAAGTTTATCAGCCGGAAAAAGATGAAATCATAATCGCAGCCAAAAACGGAAAGGAAACATATAAACTTTTGCTTTCGGCAAAGTCGGGTTCCTCAAGAATAGGACTTACCGAACTTGAAAGAAAAAATCCCCAAACGCCTTTTACGTTCTGCATGCTTTTAAGAAAGCATATTTCCGGAGGCGTAATAGGTGCTGTGCGCCAGCTGGGATTTGAAAGAGCGGTTGAAGTGGAAATAAATTCGTATGATGAGATGGGATTTGTTTCGAAAAAATATCTTATAGCGGAAATTACCGGCAGGTACAGCAATGTTATTTTTTGCAAAGATGATAAAAAGGTAATATCGGCAATAAGGCTTTCACATGGACTTTCGGATGAAAAAAGACCTCTTTTATGCGGCTTTAAATATGAGAAACTTCCCATTCCGGAGGGCAAGGCTGACCCCATGAGCGAAACAAAAGCCGGTTTTTTAAAAAGATTTACGGATTTTATGAACAATATGGGAGGAGAATATCCTTGTGAAAAATATTTTCTTTCATCATATTCCGGAATTTCTCCGCTTATCTCAAGAGAAATCTGTTACAGGACTTCGAAAAACCATGCCGTTTTGATGTCAGAGGTTTCGGCAGACAATCTGTTTTTGAATTTTGAATCGATTTATGCGCCGGTCAGAAACGGAAATTTTGTCCCGTATATTATATATGATAAGGAAAAAAATCCGATAGAATACAGTTTTTGCGAAATTTTGCAGTACGGAAGTATGTGTGTTGCCGAAAAGCAGGAAAGTTTTTCAAAAATGCTTGACAGATTTTACGGCGAGCGCGAAAGGGCAGAAAGAATAAAGGCGAAGTCGCAGGATATTCTTAAACTTTTAACGTCTGCCTCTTCAAGAATTGCGAAAAAGACGGAACTTCAGAAAAACGATCTTATTCAGTGCCGAAGCAAGGAAAAGTATAAAAAATACGGGGACCTTATACAGTCCAATATTTATATGCTTAAAAAGGGAATGACAAAGGTTGATGTTATCGATTATACCGATGAGAACATGCCGCATGTGCAGATAAATCTTGAAGTAAACCTTACTCCGTCGCAGAATGCGCAGAAATATTACAAAAAATACAATAAATTAAAGTCCGCCGAAGAAAATCTCGGCCGCGAAATAAAAAATTCCGAGAATGAGCAAAAATATATTGATACGGTTTTTGACAGTCTTACGAAAGCGCAGAACGAGAATGACCTTTCGGAGATCCGTGAGGAACTTGTGAACTGCGGATATGGGAAAAAACTTGAGTCGCTTTCGGGCAGAAACAAAAATTTTAAGAACAACAAAAACAAAGTTTCAAAGAGAGTTTTTGCACCGCTGAAATTTAAAACAAGCGGAAATGTTAAGGTTTTGTGCGGCAAGAATAATCTTCAGAATGATTATATAACGTTGACAAAAGCGTCAAAGGACGATTACTGGTTTCATGTAAAAGGCATGCCGGGTTCGCATGTTATAATGATGTGCGGAAAAAGCGAGCCGGACGCACAGGACTTTACCGAATGCGCCATGATTGCAGCGTACTATTCTTCGGGAAGGAATACTCCGGGTGTTGCGGTTGATTACACAAAAGTAAGAAACATAAAAAAGCCTTCCGGAGCAAAACCGGGATTTGTGACGTATGAAACAAATTATACGGCGTATGTTACGGCAGATGAAAAAACCGTGTCGGCGCTTGCAGACACGGAAACTTAAAAAGCGGCGGAGAACTCTCCGCCGCTTTTTAATATTAAATTTTAAGAAGGTAATATTTGAAACTTTGCATTGTCAAGGTAGTCTTTTACGTTGCACAAAAGCTGCGCGCATTGCGCTTTTGTCAAATATTCGTTTGGAAGGATATATCCGTATCCGGTTCCGCTTATAATATTGTTGTAACATAAAGCGGACATGGATTTTTTCACCTGTTCGGAGCAATCGGAATTGTCAAGGAATGTTTTCGTGACAACCGGTGTTTTTATATTAAGAAGGTTTTCAAGAATCACGCATGCCTGCGCCCTTGTTATATTTTCCGATGAACAAAAAGATATTTTGTCTCCTTCCCGATATCCGCTTACAATATTATGCTCAAGAGCGTATTTTGCATACCCTTTTATATTGTAAGGTATTTCGGAATCGTCCGAGAAGTTTGTTGTGTAGACATTTTCTACTGAATCTTCAAGACCTGCGACTATCATTGCCATGGCAAGAAAATCTCCTCTTGAAACGGGCTTTTCCGGGCAAAAGCAAAGATCACCGTCTTTTATCTCGCCGCCCATAAGGCCCATTGCCGACATTTCAAGCGCGCTGTTGCAGCTCCAGTGATTCTTGAGGTCCGAATAGTTGACGGTATTTAAAGATTCGTTCACGTTTATTGTTACTTTCGCGGTTTCGGAAATGTTGCCGTAATCATCTGTAACAAAATAACTGAAATAATCTCTTCCGGTAAAATTATTGTTCGGAGTGTACACAAAGCAGCCGGAAAAACTGTCTTTAAGTCTTACCGTGCCGTTATCCGGCTGCCGTACAATTTCAAATGTCAGCCCGTCGCCTTCAGGATCTGCGCCTTTTAAAAATTTTGTAACCGAAATATTTTTCGATGTGGAAAACTCGGCACGCATGGCAGAGGGGGAGAAGTTTCCGTTTTCAAACATATTAATCGTGCATAACGCTTCCGGGACAGATTTGTCGGAAGGGTTTGAAAAGGTAAATTTTGCAGAAGAATCGCTTTTGTAGTTTGGGCAATAGTTTAAAGACGAAATGTCTTTTTTGCATATAATCTGTCCTTTTTTTACTTCCATGCCGGAAAGTTTTAAGATTCCGGACGATTTGTCCGGCAAAGAATTTATTTGTATATAGTCAAACTCTCCCAGAATTTTTGCAAAATCATCTTCGGAAAAGTATACGTCGCAGTTTACGGTTCCGCATTTTTTGAGTTCGATTTTCCTTCTTATTATGTCCATACCCGTGGAAAGTCCGTAATCGGCAGATGATGCGTAAAAAGATAAAACAATTGAAAAGACAAGTATCGGAATCGAAAAAAATATTGTTTTTTTCATATAAAACACTCCTTAATTATAATGTAATTTTTCCTGCAGAAATATTTTTTCCCGTAAAATTTTAAATATTCCAAAATGGATTTATTCAATATGTATAATTTTGGGGTACGGTTTTTGTGCAAAAGCAAAAAATAAAAAATATGTCTAATTTTACTTGATGAATAAAAAAATAAATGATATAATATATGCGGAAGTTTTTTGCAGCATATTACCATGCGGCAGGTCCGCCGCTTTTAGGTTTGAAAAAAAGGCTGCAGGCTATTTCCCTGCAATGCAATAATATACAGGCGTTTTGAAAAACTTTTTTACATATGTCATTGTATTTTAGGAGGAAAAATAATGAAAAAAATTACGGCACTCGTGCTTGCACTTATTGTGATGGCGGTATTTCTGCCTTCCTGCTCAAAAAATGCGGACGATAAAGGCGCTCAGTTTGACATATACCTGGGATCGAATATATACGACCTTGATCCTGCAAAGATGTTTTACGACGATGATTCTTTAAAGTACATAAATCTTATTTTTGAAGGACTTACAAGGCTTGATGAAAACGGAAATGTTAAAGCCGCCCTTGCTCAAAAGTGGGATTACTCGGTCGACAGCCGCGACGGATATTTGAAACTTTATTTCTATCTTAACGAAACCAGTTGGTCGGACAGTGTTTCGGTAAACGCGGAAAGCGTGGTTTACGCATGGAAAAGACTTCTTGACCCCGAAACTTTAAATCCCGCAGCGTCGCTGTTGTATCCTATACTTAACGCAAAAAATGTAAAGCTCGGCGTTATGACAATTGATGATATCGGATTATCGGCAATAAATTCAAGCACAATTGAAGTTGTTTTTGAAAAAGATTATACTGACGTTGAAAAATTTATAAGAAACACTGCAAGCCCTGCGCTTGTGGCGCTGAGGGAAGATGTTGTTGCAAGCAACCCTGATACTTGGGCTCAGCCTTTATATATAAAAGTTAAAAACGATGATTCGGCATCAAATACACTTGTTACGAACGGTCCGTTCTCGGTAAAATCATGGACTGACGAATATATGATTCTTGAACGTTCTTCGTACTACAGAAACCTCGGTACCGACAAAAATTATACAAAATATGTAACTCCCTACAAGATAACCATTCATTTTAACGAAAATGATTCTGAAGCAAATGCAGTATATTCAGACAATATATCGGCAGAACAGTATGAGTCAGAGAAAAAGAATATAAAGACTTCCGACAGTTTGTCAGTTTATACATATTTATTCAACACGGATAATGAAATTTTGAAAAATGAATCCGTAAGGAAGGCACTTTCGATTTCCGTTGACAGAAACAAGATTGCGGAACTGCGCGGCGGAAAAGTTTCTCCGGCCACAGGTTTTATTCCGCGCGGCGTGTCGGGAAGCAGCCTTAAGAAAGATTACAGAACAGAAACCGGAGATATTATAAATACATCTTCGGATATGGAACAGGCAAAGAAACTTATTTCACAATCGGGCATATCCGGCGGCAGTTTTGAAATTACCGTTTCTAAAGAAAAGAAATATGAAAAAGATATTGCGGAATATGTTTGTTCTGTGTGGAAAGATCTTGGATTTGACGTAAAAGTAAACGAAGTAACGCGCGATCCTTCAAAGAAAGAATATTTCTACGATGTTCTCGAAAACAGAGAATATGACGTTATCGGAATAGATTATATCGGCCTTTCGGACGATGCATATAATTTTGTTGTTCCGTTCGCGTGCGAATACAGCGGCAATACTGTCGACATAAACGATGAGAATGCGAAAAAAACCGCAGTTACCGGATTCGACGATGATTCCTATGACGAAATTATTTCCGGAATCGAACTTGTAAACGACTCAAAATCAAGATATGAGGTCTATAAAAACGCAGAGCAGGTTCTTGTTGATAATGCGGTCGTTGCTCCGCTTGTATTTAATGTGAATTCCAGAATCATATCAAAAGATTTATCGAATATAGATACGGATTATTTTGGATTTGACAATTTTACCAAAGCAAAACTTAAAAACTATAAAAAATATATTGAACAAAAAAACGCATCTGAATAATTTCTGTTTAAAACTTAAAAATTCCCCTGTTTTTTACGGACAGGGGAATAAATTTATAATACTTGAAAATCGGTTATTAACGGTGAAAATATGACGGAAAACAACATTTTGAAAAAGCATAACTTTCAGTTTCAGAAAAAGTTCGGACAGAATTTTCTTACGGACTTTAAAATTCCTGCCAAAATAGCGGAAAACTGTACTAATTTTAAATACAATGGAGAAGATAAGGGAAAAAGTTTGATTCTTGAAATAGGACCCGGTGCCGGAATACTTACAAAAGAACTTGCAAAAAGGTTTTTAAAAGTTGTTGCCGTTGAAATTGACAGCGAACTTATTCCCATACTTGACGAATCACTTGCTTCTTTTAGCAACATAGAAGTTATAAATGACGATATAATGAAAACAGACCTTGAAAAACTCATTTCAAGCCGCAGAATATATGAAAATGAAGTTCTGCCGGTGTCGGTTTGCGCAAATCTTCCGTATTATATAACAACGCCGGTTATAATGAAACTTCTCGAAGAATACCATGATTTTTCATTTATTACCGTAATGGTGCAAAAAGAGGTTGCGAGAAGGCTTTGCTCAAAACCGGGCAGCACGGACTACGGCGCAATAACGGCGGTTATAAACCTTTATGGGAAGATGGAAAAACTGTTTGACGTTCCGGCGGGCTGTTTTAATCCAAGGCCAAAGGTCGATTCAAGCGTTGTAAGATTTAAAAGAAATGAGATACAAAAGTATACCGAAACAGAAATAAAAGATGCCAAAAAGGTAATAAAAGCGGCTTTTTCCATGAGAAGAAAAACTTTAATCAACACGCTTGTGGCTATCGGTGATATAAAGTGCGGCAAGGAAGAACTCGCAAATATTATAGAAGAACTGTTTGGAAAACCGAGCATCAGGGGAGAAGAACTTTCAACCGAAGATTTTGTTAAAATAGCCCGGCGTATATTTTAAAATTTTAACGGTAAAACAAAATAAAAAAATACAGGAGCAAAATTGCAAGCCTGTATTTTTTTATTTTATATGCAAAAAGAAAATTTTATAAAAATAAGTTTATATCCTAATAAAACTTTATTCTTAGGACCTTTTTGAACATCTGTCAAACTACAAACTGTATATCCGTAAACAAGGCGGAAAAACTCACAAAAACTTTTGCAATTTACTAAACTTCGCGTTCCGAATTGCTTTTTTCTATTATTTTCTGCGCTATGTTTTCCGGAACTTCTTCATATCTTACGAATTCAAAAGAGATTCTGCCGCGACCCTGAGTCGTTGCCCTTAAAGATATCATAAGACCAGAAAGCTCGGCGGAAGGTATTTCCGCTTCAACAATGCTTATGCCCGGGGCGTTATCGTCGGGACTCATACCGAGAACTCTTCCTCTTCGCTTGTTTATTTCACCTATAGTATCGCCGGTATAACTTTCGGGAATGCGCACTTTCAGATTTCCGAATGGCTCAAGGAGAACAGGTTTTGCCTTTACAAGTTCTTTGTATGCAAGAGCCGCTGCCATTTTAAACGACATTTCCGACGAATCAACGTCATGAAAAGAGCCGTCGTAAAGGTTTGCGCAGAGCCCTATCATCGGATATCCGGCAAGAACGCCCTTATTCATGCATTCCAAAAGGCCTTTTTCAACCGCAGGGTGGAAGTTTTTCGGAACCGAGCCGCCGACAGTGCTTTCTGAAAAGTGGAGTCCGGGCTCTTCAGACGGTGAAAATTTTATTTTAACATGACCGTACTGTCCGTGTCCACCGGATTGTTTTTTGTGTTTTCCTTCGGCATCTATTGATTTTCTTATGGTTTCCTTATACGCAATTTTGGGTTCGGAAAGCTGAACTGAGGTTCCGAAACGCGTTTTGAGTTTATTGATAAGCACGTCGAGGTGCTGTTCGCCAAGACCGTATACCACTATTTGCTTTGTTTCGGCGTTGTTTTTATATTTTATGGTCAGGTCTTCCTCAAGCATTTTGGAAATACCGGATGAAATTTTATCCTCATCGCCTTTTGCTTTCGGCATTACCGCCATTTTAAAATACGGAGTCGGGAAATTTATCTTTAAGTATTGTACGGAGTTTTTGCTAAATGTATCGTTTGTATTTGCATTTGCGAGTTTTGCGGTCATGCCGATATCGCCGCAGGCAAGTTCTTCAACTTCGGTTTGCTTTTTGCCTTTCAGCGTATAAATATGCGCAAACTTCTCGGAAACACCTGTTGCCGGATTTGTAAGAACGCAGTCGCGTTTGAGAACACCGTTCATAACTTTAAAGAAAGACATTTTTCCCACAAACGGGTCTGCCACAGTTTTAAATATGAACACTGCGGGGTCGCCGTCGGGATCGATTTTAACATAGTTGCCGTCAAGATCGCGCTCGTGTTTTTTACCAAACGGGTTCGGAAAAGAAGCGGCGATTATATCAAGCATGGAAGTTATGCCGTCAAGAGTTGCGGCAGAGCCTACCATAACAGGAGTAATGCTTCTGTCATTTATCCCTTTGCTTAACGCTTCGTCTATTTCTTCCTGGGTAAACTCGGTATCGTTGAAGAATTTGTCAAGAAGTTCTTCTGATGTTTCGGCGAGCGATTCCATGAGATAATTTCTTGCAGATGCAACTTTATCGGCGCTTTTCTGCGGTATTTCGATCTCTTTTCTGACGCCGTTCTCGATAGAATGAGCCGTGTTTTTCAGAAGGTTTACAATTCCGAAAATATGTCTGTTTTCTATAAGAGGTATTGTGACGGGACAGATAGTTTTTCCGAATTTTTCACGAAGTTTTTCGATTACGGAAAAGAAGTCTGCGTTTTCATCATCGGTTTTGTTTACAAAAATAGTTTTCGGAACAGTAGCTTTTGTAGCGTTTTCCCAGGCGATTTCACACCCTGAATCTATGCCGCTTTTCGCATCGAGCACGATCATCGCACATCCCGAAACGCGGAGACCCTGCAACACTTCTCCTTCGAAGTCGAGGTATCCGGGAGTATCTATAATATTAATTTTCTTTCCTTTATATTCAAACTGTGCAATTGATGTAGAAATTGAAATTTTTCTCTTTATTTCCTCGGGGTCATAGTCGCAGACCGTATTTCCGTCTGAGGTTTTTCCGAGCCTGTCGATATCTTTTGCAACATAAAGCATTGCTTCGGCAAGAGATGTTTTTCCGTTCCCTCCGTGTCCCAAAAGACAAACGTTTCTTATATCTGTTGTGGTATATTTTGCCATTAGATTGTCTCCTTTCAATATTCTAAATCAAGTATATGCAATATACAACCTCAAATATATTATAAAACTTTAATGAAAAATATACAATATGTCAAAATTATCATAATTTTTTATAAAAATTTGGTATATATGCACAATTGACGAGATTTGTAAACAATATTTACGACAAAATATAACTCAAATTAAAAAGTCTGGCGGAAAAGGCAAAGCCGGATTTTCAAATATCTTTTCGTATTTTTGCAAGAGCGCCTTTTTCTATTCTGCTGACTTGAGCTTGGCTTATGTGTATTTCATCGGCAACTTCCATTTGTGTTTTTCCGCTGAAAAAGCGCATTTTTATTATATTTTTTTCTCTGTCGGATAGTTTTTTTATTGCTTCCGATACGGCAATATTTTCAAGCCATGCCTCATCATTGTTTTTGCTGTCACTTATCTGATCCATAACATATATCGAATCACCGTTCTCCGAAAATACCGGTTCATAAAGCGAAACGGGGTCAATGATTGCGTCAAGGGCGCATACCACTTCCTCTTTTGGAAAACCGACTTCTTTTGCAATTTCTTCGATTTTGGGTTCTCTGCCGAGTTTTAATGAAAGTTGTTCTTTTGCCGATAAGGCTTTATACGCAAGATCGCGTATCGACCGTGAAACCCTTATTGAATTGTTGTCCCTGAGGTAGCGCCGTATTTCTCCTATAATCATAGGAACGGCATATGTTGAAAACCTGACATCAAGATTTATGTCAAAATTATCAATGGATTTTATAAGACCTATGCAGCCTACCTGAAAGAGATCGTCCGGATTTTCACCCCTGCCGGAAAATCTTTTTATTACGCTTAATACAAGTTTTAAATTGCCGTTTATCAAAAGTTCTCTTGCATATGTGTCGCCGTTTTTTGCCTTTTTCAACAGTTCGTCTTTTTCTTTTCCGGACAGAACCGTAAGTTTAGAAGTATTTACTCCGCATATTTCAACTTTTCCGTTATGCATAAAAACCGCCTTCTCATTTTACAAAAGTTAAAATCAAAAATTATAAAATACGTTTATAAAATGAGTATTACCCGTTTTTTTGCATTTAATTCAAAAGAGGTCCGGCACTTTTATTTATAAAAATTTATGATATCGCGCCGCAGATGCGAGATGATTTTCTTTTCAAGCCGTGAGATATACGACTGAGAAATTCCGAGAATATCGGCGACTTCTTTTTGCGTTTTTTCTTTTCCCGAGCCGAAAAGACCGAAACGCATACATATAATTTTTCTGTCGCGCTTCGAAAGTTTTTCTACCGCGTTTAAAATAAGCCGGCGCTCTTCTTCCTGTTCTATGCCCTTATGAACTTCGTCTTCATCGGTTCCGAGAATATCCGAAAGAAGAAGCTCGTTTCCGTCCCAGTCGACATTCAGAGGCTCGTCGAGTGAAATTTCGTTGCGGCAGTTTTGGTTTTTTCTCATATACATTAAAATTTCATTTTCTATGCATCTTGAAGCGTAGGTTGCAAGTTTTATATTTTTCTGAGGGTTAAAAGTATTTATTGCTTTCATAAGACCTATCGTTCCGATAGATACAAGGTCTTCGACTCCGATTTTTGTGTTTTCGAATTTTTTTGCGATATATACTACAAGGCGCAGATTTTTTTCCACGAGTATTTTTCTGATTTTTTTATCTGTACACGGATCTTTGCCGAGTTTTGACAAAAACTCCGCTTCCTGTTTTGCGGTAAGCGGCGGCGGAAGAAGTTCGGAACCGTTTATGTAATATATTTCGTTGCTTTTAAAAATTTTCGGGAATCTATACAGAACCTTTTTAATAAGTTTTTTAAAAAAATTTAATTGAAACAACATATTTGCCTCCTTTTTAAAGTCAGTTCTGATTCATGAGGCAGGACGGAAAAACGCCGTCAAGCCCTGCGTAATAGTTTTCATTTGTAAAGGCTATGTATGCGCGCACGGGATATTTTTTTGATTTTTGGACATAAAATATTTTTTCGGGTTTTGCCCCTGTGATTACCGATACTCCGTTCGCGGTATGCATAGGAATCATTCTTTTTTTGTATTTTACCGCGGCTAGAGCATCGTCTTCGTTGTCCGTGCCGAAAATTTCTTCAAATTTCTCTTTCTTTACGATAATTACGGGAAGCAAACTTATAGGTTCTTTCAGTTTGTTTCCGCTGTCGCATATAAGATCGAGCACGACTTTTTTGTTGTCGGAATAAATTTCCGCACGGACAAAGTCGCAATTTGTCCGACATTTTAATATGTTTGCCGAATATATGACAACTGAAAATATTATGAAACATAGTATGAAAAACAAATACGGCGGGATTTTTTGTCTGTTTTCCATTATTATTCCGAAAATTCCGCCGAAAAGTATGCATGAAAAGTAAAAGATAACCGCAGTTTTTAAAAACTGCTTCCATGATTTATATCCGTACGCGATAAGGCACATGCAAAGCGAAACCGCAAAACTTAAAAGTATGTATACTGCCGGCAGAAATTTGCAGTTTATTGTCAGCACCGAATATGCAGCGCCAAATGCTGCGGACAGGAGAATCTTTTTAAAGGAAAATGCAGAATACAAAATGCACGAACATATTATCAAAGACATGGCGTCAATGATAAAATTAATAAGAAACAGAATATCGGCATAAACGGTAACACTCAATATTTATCACCTTGAAAACTTATTTACAACAATATTATTGCACTTCAAAAATAAAAAAAATGTCTTATCATGTAAGACATATAAAAAAAATTACGGCATATTATTAAAAACAAGAAAAAAGATTTTGAGGTGTGAAATGTTTACAGGTATTCTTTTGGTTACGGTAAGTACTGCGAATGAGGCCATCGCTATAGAAGATGTTGTCATAGAGGTATACGTAAGAAAGTACAGCCCTGCGGGGGACTATGTTATGGCAGATGTCGTTTCAAATATTTCCGGCGGTGATTTTGATTTTACATCAACTACAAATATAAGCGGCAAGACGAAAGAATTTATAATCGAAACTCCGAATCCTAATTTATCATTTATAAAGGGAGGAAAAATTGCGCCGTTTTCTGTGTGCGATGTGCATGTAAGAAAAGAAGGGTATATTCCCATGCTTTTTCTCGGTGTTCAGGTGTACGGGGGACAGCAGAGCAATTTAAACGTTTCGTTTGAGCCGCAGTATTCGGAAAATCCGGAGGATTTGAGAATAACAAATACTATTACCGGTGAAAACACTATAGTATACGACATACCGAATCCCGCAATATTTACGGGCGCGCAAAGAGGACCGTTCAGTTATTCGGCGCCCACAGCGATTCCGCAAATATCAAGGAGTGTTTATATTCCGGAAACGATAACCGTGCATCTTGGCGCTCCGCAGAGCGATGCCGAGAACGTATATGTTTCTTTTGTGGATTATATAAAAAATGTTGCGTCGAGCGAAATTTATCCGACATGGCCTGAAAGCGCGATAAGAGCCAACGTTTACGCGCAGATATCAATAACTTTAAACAGGGTGTATACGGAGTGGTACCCGAGTCAGGGCTATGATTTTCAGATAACGAATTCTACGGGTTTCGACCAGTCTTTTTCCCCGGGAAGAAATGTTTTTTCTTCGGTTGACAGAATAGTTGATGAAATTTTCAATACGTACATAAAACACATAAATTATATAGAACCGCTGTTTGCGTCATACTGCGACGGAGTTCAGACTACCTGCAGGGGACTTTCGCAGTGGGGTTCTTATGAACTCGCGACGACGGGATACACCCCTCTCGGGATACTGAAGAACTACTACGGCGATTCTATTGAACTTGTAACGACAAATATTATTCAGGGAATTGAAAGCACTTACGGCGGAACGCCGCTGTCGATAGGTTCTGTCGGCGACGATGTTTTGTATATTCAAAGGCAGCTTAACAGAATCAGGCAAAATTACCCAACGATTCCGAGAATTATTTCGGAAAACGGAATATTTGCATCGGGAACCGACGCTGCCGTCAGAAGATTTCAAAGCATTTTCAACATGAGTATTGACGGAGTTGTCGGAAAGGCGACGTGGTATAAGATATCGTATATTTATACTGCCGTTACAGGTCTTGCGGAACTTGAAAGCGAGGGAGCAAATCCTCTTTTCCCGTCAAGCCCTCCGACCGTTACCCTGAGCGTCGGTGACAGCGGAAGCGACGTTGTGCTTCTGCAGTCTATGCTTCTTTACATAAGTTATTTTTACAAAAGCGTAAAGCCGATTTCCGTAGACAGTTATTTCGGAAACGAAACAAGGCAGTCTGTTGAATCTTTTCAGACGTCTTTTAACCTTCCTGTTACGGGAAGTGTAGACGAGGCAGTATGGGATATGCTTTTTGCAATATACGATTCAATTTTGGAAGTTGTAACTCCGACGTCTGAGGAGCAGGAATTTTCGGGCGACCTTACATCGGGGGACACGGGTGAAAAAGTACTTCTTATGCAGCAGTATCTCACGCTTATTTCTCAGTATTATCCGGATGTGCTGCCTCCGTCCGAAACCGGAGTATATGATGAAAAAACTGCAAATTCCGTAAGATCCTTCCAGAGCAAGTTTACTCTCGGTCCTACCGGTACAATAGGAGTCAGAACATGGCTTAGGATAGTCGAAGTGTATAACTTTCTGCAAAGCGGACTTGAAGATATATCATCCGAAGGGTGAGTTTTTAATAGGAACCGGAATATTATGCACGGAGGAATGTTATTGTAATGAATTATGAAAGTGAAATGTTTTTTAAAATATTGACCTGTTTCCCGGAGTCGTTTGTAAAGGCATATTCAGCGCTATACGGAGAATACAAAAAAGATGTAAACGAGATAAGATTGAGAAGCGGACTTCCGGCATCTTTAACGATGAGAGGGAAAAATATGTTTTTGTCGCACAGCGGGGAACTTATGTATGAAGCGTCGCCGTCGTGCATTGAAATAACGAAGGAGGAACTTGAAAAGACAGTATATAATCTATGTTCCGGTTCGCTTTATTCATACTCGGAAAGCATAAAGCAAGGATATATAACAAGATACGGCTTCAGAATAGGAATATGCGGAGATGCAACTTATGAAAACGGAAGGCTTGCGGGGTTTTCGAATTTTTTCTCGATAAATGTGAGGATTCCGTCGGTAAATGTATCATGTACCGAAAAAATATGCGAATATATAGGCAGCAGGGGATTTGAACATACGGGGGGAATACTTGCGGTATCTCCTCCCGGAATGGGAAAGACGACTTTTTTAAGAAGTCTTTGCATAAAACTTTCATCGGGCATTGTGATAAAGGGGCAAAGAAGAATTTTCAGGACATCGATTGTCGATGAAAGAAATGAAATATATATACAGAGTGCCTTTAAAAATTGCCTTTGCGATGTTATAAGCGGCTGCTCCAAAGACGCGGGAATTGAAATATGCACAAGGAGTATGTCGCCGGAAGTTATAGTATGCGACGAAATAGGCAATGAACTTGAGGCGGAACTTGTCAGAAAAGCATGCACAAAAGGCATTGTCTTTATCGCATCATGCCACGGAAAAAATTTTTCGGATGTTATAAAGAAAGATTATATGAGAGGCCTTTTTGAGTCGGGAGTATTCGGAACAGTGTGCGAACTTTTTATGCATGGGACAAACTATGGAAGCAAAATAGTTTCGGGAGAAGAATTATGTTCAAGGTTATAGGAATAGTTGCAGTATCTTCCTGCATATGTATTATTGGATTTGTCTTTTCGGCAAGGGTAAAGGGCAGGCTGCTGCAGGAAGAAGCGTTTATTGATTTTATCTGCTTTTTAAGGCCGAATGTTGCCTCGGGAGTGCCGCTGCACGATATATTTTGCTCATACTCGGCGCAGGCGCTCGAGAAAACGGGTTTTTTAACCGAACTTCGGAAAAACGAGGGTTCCGATAATTTTTATGAAACGTTTTTAAAATTTCGCGATAAATTCTTAATAACCGAGGCCGAAAAAGAATATCTTCTTGCATTTGCAAATTCTCTTGGCAAAAGCAGGTTTTCATATCAGGGCGCTGAACTTTGCAAAAGATATGAAGATATTTTAAGCCAGAGTTTTGAAAAATCAAAAAAGGAAAACGAAAATAAAATTGTGTTGTATAAAAAAATAGGGGTTATATGCGCTTTTGTCGCAGCGTCGCTTCTCATATAAGGAGGAATAAAATTTGGATATCAGTATAGTGTTGAAAGTCGCGGGAGTAGGAGTGCTTGTAGCGGTTGCCTGCCAGATACTTTCGCGCGCGGGACGCGATGACCAGTCGGCGCTCGTAAGCCTTGCCGGCGTTATAATCGTGCTTCTCATGCTTGTGGACCAGATAGGAAAACTGTTTTCTTCGGTAAGAAACATTTTCGGGTTTTAGGCTATGAATTTTATAAATTTGCTTTCCTCAGCCGTTTTTTGCGCAATACTCTGCGTCTTTTTGAAAAGTTTCAGCGAACAGTATACGATGTTTGTTTCGTGTCTTGTGTGCATAGGTCTTTTGTCGGCCGTAATCGTAATGACACTGCCGCTTCTTGATTACATAAAAGAACTGACGGAAAAAACAGAATTTTACTCGTATTGTGAAATTATGATAAAGGCATGCGGCATCGGGCTTTTAACGAAGCTTGCCTGCGATCTTTGCCGTGACGCCGGAGAAAGTGCGATAGGAGCAAAAATCGAATTGCTCGGGAGGAGCGCCATTTTGCTGCTGTCTTTTCCCGTTATAAAAACACTTGTCGGACAAGCGGAAGTTTTTTTGAAATAAAAGGACGGAGTTTAAAATGAAAAAGATATTATCGTTTCTGTGCGTTGCTTTTATGTTCAACATATTTGTCTGCGCCGAGAGCGCCGAAGAGGTTTTGTCGGTTGACATATATTCATTGTCGAATGAAATTTTGGATTCTTCGCCGATACAGTCCAAGGACCAGTCTATTGAAGAAAAGGCAGACAGCGTATTTTCCTATTTTAATTTCGAAAATTTTGCAGAAAAAGCCGGTCAGGAATTAAAAAAACTGTATTTGCCGTCACTTGAAAAGTTTTTCGGACTCTTGACGCTTGTGCTTTTTTCCGCGGTAATGCAGAACGTAAAGATAAACTTTGCGTCATCCGGAACTATTACCGAGTATATCAGCATTTTGTGCATATCGGGCTACACTTTTACGGTTATCAAAACGGTTTTTCAAAATATAGAAAATTTTCTGTCGGCTCTTAACAACACCATGCTTGCGATAATGCCGTCAATGCTCACGGTATTTGCCGCAGAATCTGGAGGCACAAAGGCTGCCGTCGGATATAACGGACTTATAATATCGCTAAATGCCGTGAACGGAATCTCAAGTATGATTTTGTCGCCTGCGGCAAAGGTTGTATTTGCACTTGCCCTTGTAACCGCTGTGTCAGGCGACTACATAAATATGCAGGGCCTTGCGTCGACGATAAAAAACGTATCAATAAAAATCTGTGTGTTTTGCATGTCCGCAATAGTTGCGGTCATGTACTTTCAGAATACTGTCGCGACGGCGGCGGACAGCCTTGCCTCAAGAACACTGCGCTTCGGCTGCGCAAGTTTTATTCCTGTTGTCGGCGGACTTGTAAGCGAAAGCGTAAAAACTTTGTCGGAAAGCGTTTCTCTTATAAACACAATAACCGGAGTTATAGGCATAAGTGCGCTTATTTCTATACTTCTTCCGCCTTTTATTGCAATTATACTCTGCAAAATTTCGATAAATCTTGCGGCGGCATTTTCAAATATGCTGGGCTGCCGCAAGGAATCGGGATTTTTAAACGATACGGTTTTTGTTCTCGATATATTGAACTGCACCGTAATTATTCCGTCTATAACCTTTATAATTATAATTGCGATTTTTATAAGTTCCGCTGCGTGAAACAAAAAAGGAAGGACAAAAAATGACAGGTATACATCGCTGGATAATGCAGGTGCTTGTTGCAAGCGTGTGCGCGGGCGTGTGCTCGATGTTTTTTTCAAAAGACGACAAGGTTTATAATTACGTGAGGCTTGTGAGTTCCCTGTGCGTTCTTTGCGCAGTTATGCTGCCCCTGCTTAATTTTTTCAAGAAACTTCCCGAAACCGAGATGTTTTTTGATTATAAATCCGATTTTTCATATTCGGACAATACGGATATGTTAGACGCCTATATAATAGAAAACTCAAGAAAAAATCTTGAAATACAACTTAAAAGCAAGATTCTTTCCGAATTAGGAATAAATGCGGACGGGGTGAACATACAATTTGATGTAAGCGAAAATAAAGATAACATTGAGGTGATTGTAAGTTCTGTTAAGATATATATTAAAAGGGCCGACAAGGAAAAAGCAAAATATGTGAAAAAATATGTCGATTCGGTTTTGTATACTGACTGTGAAATCGAACTTTCGGAGGAATAATGAAAGAAAAACTAAACTCGTTTGCAGAGAAAATCAAGGGTAAAAGCACGGTACTCCTTTTGATACCGGTTATAATAGCAGGCGTTCTTTTGGTGTATTTTCCCGGAAAAGATTCGGAAAATATAAGCGACAAAAGCGCAGATATTCCTGATGACAGCATTATACTTTCAGACTACAGAAAAGAACTTGAGGCAGAATTCAAAAGGCTTGTCGAAAAAATCTGCGGCAGTGGCAACGCTGAGGTTTTTTTAACGATTGAAAGCACGTGCGAAAACGTGTATGCAAGCGACGCAAGTTACGACAATACGGAAAATCAAACCCAGAAGGGCGCAAGAGGCGAAAATAAAACAGTGCTTACAAATACAAAACAAAACGGCGAGCAGCCGCTTTTAATAAAAAAAATGCTGCCGAAAGTAAACGGAGTTGCCGTGGTTTGCGAAGGCGGTGACAAATCTGAAATAAAAAAACAGATTATTTCTCTTGCCGAAAGCGTTTTCGGAATAAACACAAACAGAATTTATGTAACGGGAGGTACGGGATTTGAAAAGTACAATTAAAAGCATCAGCAAATACAAAAAGCCCATAATAGTTATCGCATGTGCGGCAATCGTCGGCGCGAGCATTTACGCAGACTGGCTCTACAACGGAAAAAACGGCCTTGAAACCGGCTATATTTATAATTCCTCCGTTTCCGGCGACAAGGCAAAGATTTTGGGTCAGGCTACATATGTCGGAAGTTACAGCGACGAAGAAAACAGTTCCGGACAGGATACGGAAAATTATTTTTCAGCGGCTGCAATCGACAGGCAGAGAACAAGGGATGAAGCACTTGAAACTTTGCAATCTGTGGTTGACAGCGCAGAAAGTATGCCCGAGCAAAAAGAAAGCGCGGTTGCAAGCATGGTTAATATTGCAAACGAAATGGACGCGGAATCAAATGTCGAAACTCTTGTTAAGGCAAAGGGCTTTGAAGACTGCATTGCCGTTATAAGCGGAGATAATATAAATGTAATCGTAAAGTCTGCAGGGCTTTTGTCATATGAAGTCGCGCAGATAAAAGATATTGTAATTACAGAAACGGGATTTTCTCCGGAAAATATAAAAATAATAGAGAAAAACTGAAAAAAGCCGTAAGAATTTATTTCTTACGGCTTTTTATAAATTTTATTACCCTGTTGTACAAGACCGAAAAAAGTATGCTTGAAATAATAACTGCGAAAGACAAAAGCGCAAAACCTAGCATTCCTTTCCGGAAAATATCATATTTTATAAAAAAGTTCAAAAACAATATGTGGCAGAGATATATCGTATATGAAAGTTCGGAAATCCCTGAAGATATATATTTTACAATTTTTATTTTATGTAACACGCTGCCTGCCGCAAGGAGAAAAATTGCGGCAAGAACCGTATATGGCAACAGCAGAGGTTTTATTGAAAGCGAATATGTAGAGGTGCGGACGCTTTCATAGGTTATTAAAATGCCGAGCAAAAGCGAAACCGAAGCAAAAACAAACAAATATTTTTTGCCAAAATCTATTATTTTTAAAAGGTAATCTTTTGTAATGCACAATCCGAGCGTGAAATAAAAAATCCAGCACGGAAACAGAATCCACATATACGCTCTTAAAAATTCCGGCAGTATATTTATTCCGAAGACCGAAAGAAAAACTCCCGTCTGACAGTAAAGCGACATTGCAAATGTGACGATGAGAAGCGCGGTTTTGTTTTTTCGGGTAAAAAATTTCAAAATAAAATACAAAAGATACAGTTGTGAAATTACCGGTACAAACCATAAATGGGCAGCCGACGAACCGAGCAGAAAAATATTTGCGGCACTCCGGAGGTTTGAAAGCATTTTCAAGGAACCCTCCGACGCAAGATATACAAAACTCCAAAGAATATACGGCAGTATAATTTTTGTAAAGCGGCTTTTGAAAAAAGAAAGCGGCTTTACATTTTTTTCGGACAGCGAAATCCCCGACAGCAGGATAAACAGGGGAACTGCAAAGCGTGAAATTTGATTTATAAAAAACGCGGCGTTTACTCCCGACAGCGAAAGGGAACTTTTTGCAAATATAAATGTGCTTGAAGTATGTATAAGTATTACGCAGAGCGTACATACGCATCTTATAAAATCGAGTTCGAAAATACGGCTTGCTTTTTTTGTATTCGTGTTCATTTTCACCTCAGAAATTCAAATTATATTTTTAATATTTTTTGCGCGGATTCAAAAATTTTTTTGTATTTTTTGCATTTTATTTCCGAAATCGGCACAAGTTCCGGAGGCGCTGAAAAATTCTCGGTCAGATGCTTTTCATATATTGCAAGGTCAATCCATGTTCCGAGTTTATAGCCGGTATTTGAAAGTTTGCCGGCAAGCGAAAAACCGAAAGCCTTGTGAAACCCTTCGGACCCTTCGTTTGGAACGGCGATTTTTGCGTACACATTCCTGTAATTCTGCAATTTTAAAAGTTCAATTACGGCGTAGTAAAGGGCTGACGCTACGTTATGCCTGAAATAGTCTTTATTTATATATACCGAGAGTTCCGCATCCCATGAGAACGCCTGCCTTTTAAAAAATTCGCTTGCATATGCGTATCCGGCAATCACACCGTCTGTTTCACAGACAAGATAAGGATATTTCTGGCTTATTGTATTTATTCTTCTTTGCATTTCAAATATTGTAGGGACGGAACATTCAAAGGTTACTGTCGTAAATGTTATGTACGGAGCATAGATGTCAAGTATTTTTCCGGCGTCGGTGTCTTTTGCAAATCGTATTTCTACCATTAGTATTACCCCATATAAAAGTTTATTTTCTTAACCGAATATATTATAACATATAAAAAACGAGAATGAAAGGGGAAAAAATCATAAAACCTATTGACAAACATATATTTATGTGTTATTATACCTATTGTTGATTGCCGAATTGTGTAAAGGTAGCACGACAGACTCTGACTCTGTTTGTCTGGGTTCGAATCCTAGTTCGGCAGCCATATAAAAGCAAAGGATTTTCCTTTGCTTTTTTTATTTTGCATATAAAACATACAGTTTTCACATTGCCGACATTTTTATATCACAAAGAAGTGGGACAATAAATTGTAAATAATTGCTTTGGAGGAACGATAATGAAAAAAACACAAGAAAACATTTCCGACAATGAAAATTTAAATGGAAATGCTGACGGAAAAAACAAGACCGTAAAGCGTTTTTTTAAAAAGGCGAAAAACAAAAAAACAATAATTATAGCGCTTGCGGCAGTGGTTGTTGTTTTTATTGCGGCAAAAATATTTTTTCCGAATAACAAGGCAGACCTAAATGCGGTTACATACACTGATTACACCGTTGAAAAAAGAGATATTGAAGTAACCCTTACCGGAACCGGAACACTTCAGCCAATAGACTCGTACACAGTCACGGCGAACGTGTCGGGCGATATTATTTCCGCCGATTTTGAGGAAATGGATAAAGTTGAAAAAGATCAGGTGCTATATGTCATTGATTCTGACGACGCCGAAAAGAAAGTGTCGGAACAGGAAAAAACAGTTTCTGACGCGCGCGAAGACTACAATGAAATCCTTTCCGACTACAAGGATTTGTATATATACTCGGAATATGAAGGAACTGTTGAAAAATTATATGTTGAAGAAGGCGACACGGTCCAGAACGGGCAAAATATCGCAAGTATCGTTGACAACGGTACAATGCTTCTTGAAATTCCGTTTTTCACGTCTGACGCAGATCATATATCGTCAGGCGACACGGCTTACATAACTTTCAGTTTTACTCCCGAAACGATAAGCGGTACCGTAAAGGAAGTTTCGTATCTTGAAACCGTAAATTCCAAAAACTCAAAGGTCCGCAATGTTACGATCGCAATTAGGAACCCGGGCGGAATATCGAACGGAACGAAAGCATACGCAAAAATCGGAAATTATGCATGTTCAGACGAGGGAACATTCAAAAATAACGTTGAAAAAAACATTACCGCGAAAACCGGCGGGAAAATAAAAACTCTTTATGTAAAGGAAGGAAGCACAGTAGGCAAGGGCACGCTGCTTGCATATATCGACAGTGAAAATCTTGACAAGCAGAAAAAAAGCCTTCTTCGTTCTCTTGAAAATGCGCAGGACAATCTCGAAACATTGATTGATAAAAAAGATGACTATACGATAAAGGCGCCCATTTCGGGAACCGTTGTTTCAAAGAACTATAAGGCGCTTGATACCATAGGCCAGAGTTCGCTTGCTTCTACCACAGATCTCGCAGTTATTTATGACATGTCAAGTCTTACTTTTGATTTGAATATAGATGAATTGGACCTTTATAAGATTGAAATAGGTCAGGAAGTTATTGTAACTTCGGATTCCATTGAAAATACCGAGTTTTCTGGATATATTACAAAGAAAAGTATTATAGGAAATTCTTCAAACGGAACAACAACATACCCTGTGACGGTGCAGATAGATGATATCGGCGAACTTTTGCCCGGAATGAATGTGGACGCAAAAATTATGATAAAGCAGGTAAAAGATGTTCTGGCAGTTCCTGTGGGCGCTGTTGCGAGAGGCAATACCGTGGAAGTTAAGAAAAGTTCATACAGCGGTTCTCTTGACGATGCTGTTGAAAACGATGAAAATTCCGAATACGCATCTATCGAGGTAGGTCTTGGAGAAAGCGATGACGATTATGTTGAGATAACCTATGGTTTATCGGAGGGCGACGTTGTAAGAGTTGCAAAAACTCAGGTTTCGGCAGCCTCATTTGACTTCGGAATGGCAATGGGCGGCGACAATTACAGTGACAATTCGGCTCCCGGCGGCGGTCCGGACGGAGGAGGCCCCGGCGGCATGGGAGGCTCCGGCGGAACTCCGGGCGGTAATTCCGGCGGAATGAGATGAGGTGCCTTTAAATGGGGGAACTTATAAAATTTGAACATATTTCAAAAATATATCCGATGGGCAGCACTGTTGTGAAGGCTGCCGATGACATTTCTTTTGTAATAAAAAAAGGAGAATTTGCTGCAATCGTAGGACAGTCGGGTTCAGGAAAATCCACATGCATGAATATAATAGGCTGCCTTGACGTCCAGACAAGCGGAAAGTATTATCTTGACGGAGTTGACGTTGCAACGCTTAATGAAAACGAACTTGCGAAGATAAGAAACAAGATGCTGGGATTTATTTTTCAGCAGTATAATCTTATTGCGAAACTTACGGTTCTTGAAAATGTAGAATTACCTCTTTTGTATGCGGGAGTTCCAAAAAATGAACGCCGCGAGGCGGCAATAAAGGCGCTTTCAAAGGTAGGTCTTTCGGATAAAGTGAAAAATTACCCGTCGCAACTTTCCGGAGGCCAGCAGCAAAGGGTATCTATTGCAAGGGCGCTTTCCGGAAATCCGTCTGTGATACTTGCCGATGAACCAACAGGTGCGCTTGACTCAAGAACCGGAAGAGAAGTTATCGATTTTTTGAAAAAACTTCATGCCGACGGAAACACGATAATTCTTATAACGCACGACAATTCCATAGCGCTTCAGGCGGAAAGAATCATAAGGCTGCAGGACGGGAAAATAGTATATGACGGCGACGCGTCATCTCCGCTTGCGGTAGTAAACCCCGACATGTCGTATGAAGAGCAAACTGAAACCGGAGGTGCTGAAAATTGGGAATAACACAGTCTTTTATATTGGCGGTTAAAAGCATAGTCCAAAGCAAGATGCGTTCGTTTTTAACAATGCTCGGCATAATTATCGGAGTAGGTTCGGTTATCATGATAGTAAGCCTTGGAAACGGCATGACCGACAGTGTAAATGAAACTTTTGAGGGCCTCGGTACGGAAACAATATCGGTAAATCTTATGGGCAGAGGCTCGACAAGAAGTATATCTGACGACGAGATATACGAATTTGCAAAAGAAAACAGCGACACGATACGTGCCGTGACTCCGACAGTTTCAGTATCGGCAAGCGTAAAGAACGGTTCGGAATCTATTTCGTCGGCGACTGTAACAGGCGTTGGGGAAGACTATCTTACCGTTAAGTCCCAAAACTTGAAATCCGGAAGATTTATTCAGTATATAGACATAAAATACAGGAAAAATGTATGCGTTGTCGGTTCGTACTACGACAGCAAAGAGGTTTTCGGCGGGTCAGCCTTGGGAAATGAAATAAAGATAAACGGCAATATTTACAAAATTGTGGGAGTGCTTGATGAAATAACTGATTCCGAAGACGAGGACGGCTCGGATAACGTAGTTTTGATTCCTTACTCAAACGCTTCAAAACTTGCGAGAAACGCCGGAATTTCTTCATATACTTTTATTGCTCAGAGCAAGGATATGGTTGAAGAAGCAAAAAACACAATAAATCAAAAACTGTACGACGTTTACGAGGACGAAGACGCTTATATGATACTTGCCATGGCCGATATGATAGATTCGGTTAACGATATCATGGGAACTATGGTGCTTGTAATTGCATGTATTGCCGGAATATCGCTTCTTGTCGGAGGAATCGGCATAATGAATATAATGCTTGTGTCAGTAACTGAAAGAACGAGGGAAATCGGCATAAGAAAATCTCTCGGTGCAAAACCGCGCGACATAAGGGGACAGTTTGTTATCGAGGCTGCGACAACAAGTCTTATCGGCGGTCTTTTGGGGATGCTTATGGGCTTTATAGGTGCAAATTTTGTGGCAAAACTTTTAGACATGAAAATGTCAGTTTCGGCAGGGTCTGTGATACTTGCAGTCGGAATATCCGTAGGCGTGGGTATTCTTTTCGGATATCTGCCTGCAAATAAAGCCGCAAAACTGAATCCTATAGACGCTTTGAGATACGAATAATAACCGGAAGGAAAATATACAAATGAAAAGATTTTTATGTATCATAATGTCTTTGGTTTTAATATCAGGGATGTTTTTATGTGCAGACGCTTCGGAAAATGTTTCGGATACTGCGCAGGAAGAAGTTATTAATATTGTAAAATTGCTTGAGATTATGAATGGAAATGAAAATGGCGAACTTAATCTTGACAAGAATGTTACAAGAGCAGAGTTTGTAAAAATGCTTACAAATGCATCGGCATATAAAAACGAGGCTTTGGCAGGCACGGATATATCGCCGTTTCCCGACGTCGGATTTTCCCACTGGGCGGCAAAATATATTTTATGCGCTTCAAAGAACGGCATTGCAAACGGGTATCTCGACGGAACATTCAGACCCTCAAACAACGTAAAACTCGAGGAAGCGGTTACAATGACGCTGAAACTCTTGGGTTACGGGGAAGCTGATTTTAAAACGTCATATCCTGCCGGGCAGTTGTCAAAATATACCGAACTCAAACTTGACAAAAATATAAAGGCAAAGGCCGGAGATTATATGACAAGGCTTGACTGCGCATATCTTATTTACAATATGTTAAGCACCGAAAGCAAAACCGGAACGCCTTATATAAAAACTATCGGATATTCTGCCGACGGCGACGGAAAAGTTGATTATCTGAAACTGCTTGAAGACAAGATGGAAGGGCCTGTGACGGTTGACAATGCGGGACCATGGAGATCAAAAGTCAAAATTTTGCCGGAAAATGCAGAAGTTTATATAGACGGCAAACTTTCAAAATCCGAAAACCTTAAAGTTAACAATGTTGTATACTACTGCGAGGAAATAAATACAATATGGGCATACACAGATAAAGTTACGGGACTTTGCACTGAAGTTTTACCCGACAAAAACTCGCCTTCAAAAGTAGTTGTCGGAGGCAAAACCTACACTCTTGGAAATTCGAACGTCAGTCAGAAGTTTTCGGTTCTCGGCAGTCTTGGCGAAGATAATGTCGTAGTGCTTCTTTTCGGCAAAGACGGTAATGTTGCCGACGCTTTTATGGGGGACATATCCGATTACGAACTTTATTCCGACGGTGAACTTGATTATGCCTATCTTGTTGAGTCGACTATAAAAGGACCTGTAATTGTAAATGATTTGTCGTCATGGAAAGACAAACTCGGGTTTGATTATGCGAATGCCGTTTGTTATAAGAGAAGCAAAAACGTAAGCATATCCGACGTTTCACTTTATGACGTTGTATATTATTCTTCCGTATTCAATACAATCTGGATTTATGACGACAAAATAAGCGGAACGGTTGAAGAAATACTTCCCGACAAAAGCATGCCGACTTCCGTTGTTATATCCGGTAAAACTTTGAGCCTTGAAACCGCGTCATGCGAATTTGACTTTTCTTCAATGGGAAAATATAATGTCGGCGACACAGTAACAGTGCTTCTCGGAAGAAATGGGCTTGCCGCAGGAGTAAAATCGGTTGCGGATATCAATAAGGAACGTTTCGGAATAGCGCTGTCTGTAGGTGAGAAGAAATATAAAAATTCCGACGGAAGCGAATACAGTTCATATTATGTGGAAGTTTCGGATTTTGAAGGCGGAACATACGAATACAAGACGCAAAGCAAAGATTTCCCAACCGAATATATAGTGTCGGTTACTTTCAGAAACGGAAGCCAGAAGGTGTCATCAATAAAAGAAAATTACACCGATATTTCAAAATTAAAGGACGCCGTAAAAAATAAAAAGTATTCGTCCGACGCGGTAATTGTCGACTTGTGCGGAAAAACATTTACAAAAGTTTTCCCGTCTTCTATAAGTAATGTTTCTTTAAGCACCGAAGACGTGCTTTTGTACAGAATGAATGCGGGCGGAGAAATAACATATCTTGTGCTCAGCGATGTTACGGGCGACCTTTATTCATACGGCATTATAACCGCAAGTTCCGAATCCACGTCGTCAAAAATTATGAGTTCGTATACTTTTCTTGAAAAAGACAGTGTCAAAACAATAAAAAGCGAAGATACGGCTTTTCTGGCAAAAACAGGACCCGCAAAAGTTTTGATTGAAAACGGAAGCGTTAAAAAGATTTCAAATCTTAACTTTGTAAAAGCCGATTCGGCAAGCATGCTGCAGATAACGTCGGGAGGCAAAACATATGATATCTGGGACAAAGTTTCGGCATACCTTTATGAAAACGACGAATACAAAAACATAAAACTTTCTGACGCCTGCAACCTTGACAAATACAATCTTAAATGTTATTATGATGCGTCGGGAAAAATAAGAATAATTGTTGCTTTAAAAAACTATTCGGCAAAATAAATTTATAAAGGAAGTCAAAATGAAAATAATTCTTGCTTCGCAGTCGCAAAGACGGCGTGAAATCTTTGACAGGCTGAAAGTGCCGTACACCGCATATTCTACCGAAGCCGATGAAAATGTAATTTTCGAAAGCCCTGAGAAAACGGTCATGGACCTTGCGCTTCGCAAGGCCGCGTATGCAAAAAATGCTTTTCAAGACGATAAAAACATGATCATTGCCGCAGACACACTTGTATATTGCGGCGAACAACTGCTCGGCAAACCGAAAGACGAAAAAGACGCCGAAGATATGCTGAAAACGCTTTCGGGGAACAGCCATGAAGTTTATACCGGCGTATGCGTAATGTACGGGAAAGGGAAGACAGTCTTTTATGAAAAATCAATAGTCAGGTTCAGAAAAATCGATAACGACGAAATAAGAGAATATATAAAAACAGGCGAAAGCATGGACAAGGCAGGAGCCTACGGAATACAAAATCTCGGAGAAATTTTTGTCGAGGGAATAGAAGGCGATTATTTTAACATTGTCGGACTTCCGGTCGAAAGTTTATTTGAACATATTAAAAAAGAATTCGGGATGTCTTTTTTCGATGTTTTAAAATCTGCGGAGTAATATAAAAGCGGCTGCATTTATAAATGCAGCCGCTTTTTTCAGCATAGGTTCGGAAGATAAAAAGCAAAATAATAAATTATACCCCAGATTACGGAACAAAGAGTTCCGTAAACTATAACGGGACCTGCAATAACAAACATTTTCGCTCCGACGCCGAGGACATACCCTTCAGCCTTGCTGTCAATTGCCGGAGAACAAACGGCGTTTGCAAATCCGGTTATCGGAACGAGAGTTCCCGCGCCTGCATGCTTTGCCGCTTTTGAGTAAAGGCCGAGCCCAGTGAAAAGGCACGAGAGAAATATAAGTGTTACCGGCACAAGAATTTTTGACGCTGTTTTACCGAACAGGTAAATGTAAAGAGAAGAAAATGCCTGACCTATCGTGCATATTATTCCGCCAGACACAAAGGCAAAAAAAGTATCCTTGAGTATCGGAGAGGACGGCATATGTTTGTCGGCATATTTTCTGTAGGCTTCTTTCTGAGGTTCGCTGAAATTTCTTGTGTTTTTCTTTTCCTTCATAATTTTTCACCTTTTTGCTAAATTAATTTTTTTATTTTTATTATTCCTATTTACATACAAAATATTTAATGTTAGAATATAAATAATCAAAATATCAAAAGGATTCTTATGTATGGTTTTTGCAAGTCTTGTTTTTTTGTACCTGTTTTTCCCGCTCAATCTGATATTGTATTTTTCTTTTAAAAATCAGACATACAGAAACTGTATACTTATAATTTTTTCACTTGTTTTCTATGCATGGGGAGAACCTGTGTGGGTATTTCCGATGGTTCTTACGGCGTTTCTTGACTATGCAAATTCAAAAATGATATACAGATTCCGCGGCAAAAAAATTGCAAAGTTATTTCTTCTTCTGTCAGTTGTAATTGACGTTGGAATTTTTGCTTTGTTCAAATATTCCGGCTTTATCGTCGAAAATATAAACACAGTTTTTAAAACATCTTTTGCCGTCCCGGGTTTTGCGCTTCCCATCGGAATATCGTTTTATACTTTTCAGACGCTTACGTACGTGGTAGACGTATACAAAGGCAGGGTTAAGCCCGCAGAACGCTTTTACAAATATCTTGTGTATCTTGTAAGTTATTTCCAGTTGGTGGCAGGGCCTATTGTAAGGTATACCGACGTTGAAAAAGCGGTATCTTGCAGAAAAACTACCGTGAACGGTTTTGCAAACGGAATGTCGCTGTTTATCTACGGTCTTGCAAAAAAGGTAATGATCGCAAATATTGCAGGAGAATTTGCCGGAAGATACATGCATGCCGAAATCGGCAAACTTACATTTGTCGGAGCATGGTTTGGAATTATTATGTATACGGTGCAGTTGTACTTCGATTTTTCCGGATATTCGGATATGGCAAAGGGACTCGGAAAAATATTCGGATTCGATTTTCCGGACAATTTCAATTATCCGTACATCTCAAAATCCGTTTCGGAGTTTTGGCGCAGATGGCATATGACGCTCGGAGGATTTTTCAGGGATTATGTTTATATTCCGCTGGGCGGAAACAGAAAAAGGGTGTACCTTAACCTTTTTATCGTATGGTTTTTAACCGGATTGTGGCACGGCGCGAGTTGGAACTTTGTGATTTGGGGCTTGTATAACGGCTTTTTTATAATACTCGAAAGATTGCTTGCAGGATTTTTCAAAAGATTGCCGGCAGTAGTTTCACATGTATATTTGCTTATTGTTGTAAATATCGGATTTGTTTTCTTTTATTTTGAAAAACTCGGAAGCGCATCGCAGTATTTGAAAGTTATGTTTTCGATAAACGGCAATCCTTTCTCGGATATTGCGACAAATACGGATATTTTGAACAACATTTTCTTCATAGCGGCGGCGATGCTGCTTTGCACGCCTGTGTTTAAACTTGTGCAAAAAGGTGCATACAAAATAGAAACGTTATCTTCTTTCTCGTGCGCTGCGGTAAATGTTGTGAAAACTTTATACCTTGCGGCATTGCTGCTTGTTTCGACGGCATTTCTTGCCGGCAACAGTTTTAATCCGTTTTTGTATTTTCAGTTTTAGTATATAAAATATTTAATTAACATATTATTCATAAACATATGATAAAATATTATAATATGTTCATAGTATTAATTAAGAGTATAAATTTGACTTTCGGAGGATAATATAATGGCAAAAAAAGGTGGACTCGGAAAAGGACTTGATGCGCTTTTTGACGAAGCAAACTTCAATTCCGAAGTTACTTTGGAAACACCGGGGGTTGTTACACTAAGACTTTCCGATATTGAACCCGATAAGGAACAGCCGAGAAAAAATTTCGACACGGAATCGCTTACTTCTCTTGCCGAATCGATAGCAAGACATGGCATATTGCAGCCGATAGTGGTAAGAAAGCCTCAAAATGAAGGTGCGTCCGGAATTTTAAAAAACAAATATACGATAGTTGCCGGCGAACGCAGATGGCGTGCGGCAAGAATGGCGGGATTATCTGAGGTTCCCGTTATTGTAAAGAATATTTCAGACCATGAAGCAGCGGCGATTATGCTTGTTGAAAATCTGCAGAGAGAAGATCTCAATGCGGTTGAACAGGCAAAAGGTCTTGAAAGACTTCTTCACGAATTTGACTTAACACAGGAGCAAACGGCGGAAATTGTAGGAATTTCAAGACCTGCGCTTACAAATGCCCTAAGACTTCTTACCTTGCCCGATGTGGTTTTGGGTTACCTTGAGAAAGGAGATATTTCTGCGGGACACGCAAGGGCGCTTATCACACTCGGAAAAAAAGACGACGTTATAAAGGCCGCGCAGTTTGTAAAATCAAAGGGGCTGTCTGTGCGTGAAACCGAAAAACTTGTGAAGAAAATGCTGGCAGGAGCGCCTTCAAAAAAAGAAGACAAAAAAGATTTGTCTGCCGAAGCATACTACGAAAAACTTGCGGAAAAGATATCTTCTTCTATCGGAAGAAAAGTAACTATACCCAATAGAAAAAAGGGTGCAAAAAACGGGTTTATTACGATAGAATATTATGACAATGACGATTTCGAAAAACTTGTAAACGATATTTGCAAAAAAGATATATTTAAAGATTAAAGAGGAATTACTGTGCCTTTATTATTACAGCCGGACACAATAGTCTGGATAATATTTGCGGGAGTATGCGCTGCTTCTTTTTATGCTTTTTTTCAGAAAAAGGTTGCGGGAAGTATAATACGCGCTATTATAGACAAGGAAAGTTTTGATGAGCAGAACGCAAAAACTCTCGGACAACTAGGTTATACTGGCAAAATCAAAGAAAAATGCGCAAAATTTTTGCTTAAAGACGGATCCACTCTGAGAAAATATATTAAAGAATGCGTAAAAGAAGACAGTTCAAAAGCATATTTTATTCCGGAAGATAAAAAAATATCTGCCGAATGCAGATATGACAGCGATGGAATGTCAGTAAAAACATTGCTGCTCTCGATTCTGGGCCTGTTTATAGCGGCAATAGTTGCAATCCGGTTTTTGCCGGAAATTTCAAAATTGCTTTCGGGAATATTTAAACAATAAAGTAAAATCAAAAGAGGGATATGAAATTGGAAATCAAGACAAAAAAAGCGGTAAATAAACTTTTGATAGCAGTTATAATTGCACTTGTTTTTCTCATTGCGACGGGAATTGTTGCTGTTATTTCTGGCTATAGAATCTATACTGACGGAAACGGTAACAAATTTATCGGAAAGACAACCGACGGCACTGTGGTTCGCGGAACAATATATTATTCGGGCGGGGAAAAGGGCAGCATTGACAGAACAAAGGGAACCATAGTCTTTTCAAACGGCGATAAGTATGACGGCGAATTTTCCGGTTTTTACAGAAACGGCGCAGGAACTATGACATATGCTCTTACGGGCGACGAATATGTAGGCAATTTCAAGTCCGATAAATTTGACGGAGAAGGAAAATATACATATGGCAACGGCGACAAGTATGAAGGAAATTTTTCCGGAGGCAAGAAAGACGGTTTCGGAAAATATACATGGGCTGACGGTTCATATTACGAAGGGGAATTTTCAGATAACAAGAAAAACGGCAGCGGAAAGTACTTCGGAAGCGACGGTTCGAGTTATGAAGGAAGTTTTGTCGATGACCTGAAAGACGGCAAAGGCACTTTCATTTTCTCAAACGGCGATAAATATGAAGGAGATTTTTCCTCTGACAAAAGAACCGGCAACGGTACTTATACTTGGGCGACAGGCGAGAGTTATACCGGAGAGTTTTATGAAAATAAAATGCATGGAAAAGGCAAGTATACCTGGTCGGAGGGAAGAACATACGAAGGATTCTTTGAAAACGGCGATGTAGTTGTAAAGGACGAAAAAGATTCTTCGAATAAAGATGACGCCAAGGAATAATTTTATGAATTGCATGCTTTACGGGACAATATCGATACTTGCGGCAATGGAATCCAAAAGCCGCGATATAAAACTTGTATATATAAGCGCTGACAAAATAAAAAAAAGGGATAGAAAAACGCTTTCGTTTTTAAAAAAAGTAAAAGAAAATAATATTCCTTTTGAAATTTGCGAAAAAGAAGCAATAGACGCCATTCTTGCCGAAACCGATGAAAATGCCGGAACGACACACGGCGGTATTGTCGCACTTTGCGGCGAAAGAAAATATTCAAACCTTGATGATTTGCTGCATAAAACCGCAGAACAAGGAGGTTTCTGCGTTGTGCTTGACGGAGTGGAAGATCCTTATAATTTCGGATATTCCGTAAGAAATCTCCATGCCGCGGGAGCATGCGGAATTATTGTTCCGGAAAGAAACTGGACGAGCGCTGCTGGGGTATGCGCAAGAACTTCTGCTGGAGCTACGGAAATGTGTGATATTGCGGTTTTGCCGGATATGAATACAAAGAAGGAATATGAGGAATTTGTTTTAAAACTAAAAAAAATCGGATATACTGTGGTGTGTGCGGCGAAAACCGCCGAATGTAAAGATTTGTTCAATTATGAAGCGCAGTTTCCGGCAATAATTTTTATAGGCGGAGAAAAAAGAGGCATTTCTCCGGAATTTATAAATCTTGCGGACGATATTGTTTTTATAAGATATTTTAACGATGTTTCATATTCTCTGCCAACTGCATCTGTTGCGGGGATTTTGGGCTTTTATTTCGGAAAACAGGCTGAAAATTAAATATTTTAAAAATGTATAAAACCCGCGGCGGCAGATTTTGTATCTGCCGCCGCGGGTTTTTCAACGCAAAGACTATAAAATAGTTTTTGATTCGTTTCTATGCGCTGCCGATATCAGGTTAGTGTTTCGCTGCTGTTCAAAATGTGCGTGCTGTACAGAAAAAGCACGTCCTGACCGTTAAACGAAATAAACTTGTCGAGGTAATCGCTTCTTAAGTATCTGATATCAACAAGGGTTATTTTTGAATAACCCTCGGCAAGAAGGGGAGCGATGCTGCTGCCGAAGGAATCTCTGAAAATAATCAGTTCCCTGCCGGGTATGCTTTGCGGATTTACTAT
>CAKSDR010000003.1 GCA_934446095.1 uncultured Eubacteriales bacterium
TTTTGCCAAACCTGAGTGCGGTTGAAAATGTGAGCCTGCCGCTTGAGTTTCAGGGAGTGTCCAAAAAGGTCAGGGATAAAAAGGCAATAAAAATGCTCAAACTTGTAGGTCTTGCCGACAGAATGAAACACAGACCGACGCAAATGAGTGGTGGTCAGCAGCAAAGAGTCGGCATTGCAAGAGCTTTTGTAGGCTCTCCGAAAATAGTTTTTGCAGATGAACCCACGGGAAACCTTGATTCCAAAACCACTGATGAAGTAATGAATATGATTGTAGATATGATTCATAAAAATCATCAGACAATGGTTATTGTTACGCATGAGCAGTCGATTGCAAAATATGCGGACAGAGTTTTCTTTATGCTTGATGGGGAAATCAGTAACATTACAAATAATTTTGAAAATAAAAACATTTATGAAAATGCGGGGGAAGAAAAATGAAAAGAGTTTTAGCAGGATTGTTCAGTTTGATTTTAGTGCTGTCCATGTCAGGTTTTACCGTTTTTGCGGACGAAGCAAGACCGTATATTGAATTTTCACAATGTCCTCTTCAAAATACGCAACTTCGTGCAAATCAGGACTACGAACTTGCCATAAAACTTGAAAACACGGGTGATGCTGACGCAAAAGACGTAAAACTTGCCTTGACTGGATTTTCGGAATACACCGTTACGACAGAGGTGGATGCGGGCAACATACCTGTAAATGTCAACGGAAACATGTTTCCGAAAAATAATGCCACATGGGTAAGAATTAGTATAAAAAATATTGTCGGAAACGGCAAGTCATATCCGCTGCAGGGAGTTCTTACATATTCCGATAATGCCGGAAACAATTATACGAATTCATTTGAAATTGTTCTTAAAACGTATAACATTTATGCAAACGAAACGAATTACGAAATATATTCGAGCGAAAATGCAAAGCCGAAACTTTATATGACAAAATATGAGTTTTCAAAAAATAAGATTTCTGCCGGAGATACATTTAAACTCGATTACACGTTGAAAAACAATTCGCCGGATATGAGTGCTTATGACATTTCTTTGTACTGCACTCCGTCTGACAGCAACGTACTTCCGACAAAAACCTCCGACCTTATTACAATTTCAAAAATAGGTGCGTTTGGTCTTACGACGCAGAGTCTTGAACTTAAAGTTGCGGATAAGGCGGCGACAGGCATGTATAACGTTGTTATTACAGCGGCTTACAGAGATGTTGTCGGGGGAATATACAACGAAACGTTCACGATACCTTTCAAAGTGGACGGTGTCAGCGAGGGAGAAACGAAACTTCCGAAACTTGCATTTGAAAATGCAAAATTGAGTTCCGGAAATATAGTTGCCGGCAACAATTTTAACGCAAGCATTACACTTAAAAATATTTCTGACGTTAAAGCCGATAACGTATTTGTATATATCGCAAACCTTTCGAAAGATACAATTTCCTCTGCGTCTGTTGCAGCAGAAAAGTCTTTTGATTCTATTGAACCCGGAAAATCAGCCGAGATTTCTTTTTCGCTTATTCCGAACAAAGATTTGTCCGGCGGAGTATATGACCTTACCGTAAATGCCGTTTATTACGACAACGACGGCAAGACATACAATGCCGAAAGCAAGATATATGTTCCCGTTAAAGAGTCTGAAAATAAGAGCGACGACAAGAAAAATTCTCTCATACCGCGCGTAATTCTTTCATCATATAAAGTGACTCCCGATGTTGTCGTTGCGGGACAGGATTTCAGTTTTGATTTTGCGCTTAAGAACACAAGCAGAACCACTTCAGTAAATAATATAAAAATAAAAGTGGTTTCAAACGACGGTATTTATACGCCCGTTGAAGGTTCAAACACTTTCTTTACCGAAAAACTTGACGCGCTTGAAAATGTTTCGTACTCAATTGATCTTACTCCGAAAGCAAGCGCCGAGGCGAAAAGTTATCCTGTTACTATTATGATTGATTATCAGGATAAAAACGGAAATTCATACTCGTCCGAAGAAAATATCAGTATGTATGTTTCTCAGCCGTACAGATTTGAAATATCAAACTTCTATTATCAGCCTACGTCTTACGGAATGTATCCGACATCGTTATCCCTTCAGTACTTCAATAAAGGAAAATCTGCGCTTGCAAACCTTACGGTTTCGGTTGAAGGCGATTTTACAACCTCTGACGGACAGGAAATGTATATAGGAAACTTCCCGTCATCAAGTTACGACTATCTTGACATAAATGTTACTCCGTCAGGTTTCGGAATGCAAAACGGAGTGTTGGTATTCTCGTTTGAAGACGCCGCAGGAAAACTTCAGAGGGTAGAACAGCCTTTTGCAATAGAGGTTATGGAAGAATCCATTCCTTCGGGAGATGATGTTATTATCGATCCCGATATGCCGGTTGACCCTATCGAAGACGAGTCGTTTTTCAAAAAGAATCTTAAGTGGATAATTATTGCAGGCTCTGTAATTGTAGTCGGTGCTGCTGTTATAATTATTGTAAAAGCAAAAAAGAAAAAGGCAAAATTGCAAGAAGACGAAGATGACGCAGATTAAGAAAATCGGTGAACAAATATGAAGTTTTTTGATTTAATAAGATTTGCTTTTTCAAACTTTTTGAGAAGAAAAGCCAGAAGTTTTCTTACTGTCCTCGGTGTTATAATAGGAACGGCGTCGGTTGTTATAATGATTTCCATAGGCGTCGGAATGAATGTCGGGTTTGAGGAACAAATAAGCAGTTACGGAAATTTAAGGCAAATTACCATATACAGAAGTTGGTCTTCTCAGAATGAAAAAAGCGGCATTTTAAATATAAAGGGCATAAACAGTATAAAGCAGCTTGATCATGTGGAAGCATGCACGCCAATTACGAATACAAGTCTTACGCTTGTCAATAAAAGACAGACTGCAAATATACAGGTAGTGGGTCTTGATATTTCGGAATTTGATAAACTTGGCTACGGAGAAATTAAAATCGGAAGAACCTTTGATGAAACAGATATCGGAACCTCAAACATGATAATGACATATAACGTTCCGTTCTATTTTTCGGATCCCAAAACTGATACGTGGTATGTAGAAGTTCAGCCGGGGCAGGAACTTCCGTTTGACCCGACGGAAACAAATTTGAAGATGACTTTTCAGTATGATTATCTCAAAGGTCCGCAAAGCGCAGACAAGCCGAATATCAAACCGTCCGATATTAAGTGCATAGGAATACTCGAGCAAAAAGAAAACGATTACAACAACTGCATTTATATGGACATAGAAGTTCTGACAAAACTTAGAAGAGAATATGAAAAAAAGCGCTCTGATTTTTATAAATCTCAGGCAGAATCCGACGGCGGATATTACGGCGGCGGGACAAACATGGAAAACAAGGAAACAGAATATGACAGCGCTATTGTGTTGTGCGATTCAAGAGAAAATGTTACAAACCTTGAGAAAGAAATCCGTGCTCTCGGGTTTGAAACATACAGCAGTATGGAATATCTTGAACAAATGAAAGAGCAGACTGCTTTTCTCAGAAGTATTCTCGGCGCAATAGGCGTTATCGCTTTCTTCATTGCTGCTATCAGTATTACAAATACAATGATTATGTCAATATACGAACGCACGCGTGAAATAGGAATTATGAAGGTTATAGGCTGCAAGGTTTCAGACATAAGAAAGATGTTCTTAATAGAAGCCGGAATTATAGGTTTCACGGGCGGAGCGCTCGGACTTGGATTGTCATATTTGACATCAATGGTAATCAATATTATTTCCCGCGACAGCGGAGGAATACTTGGATTTTCAATGGGTACTGACGTATCGGTAATTCCGGTGTGGATGAACGGTGCGGCAATGGCTCTTGCAACGATAATCGGTATTGTATCCGGACTTTATCCTGCAATAAGAGCAACAAAACTTCAGGCTCTTGAAGCAATAAAGAGCAGCGAATAAAAATCATATAAAATGAATGCAAAACGGTTTACTTTATAAAAGGTACTGTTTTAAAGACAATTGCTGCCGGTTCGTTTATGAAAGTTACGCATCCTTTTAACGACAGCAAGGTATGCAGCATGCAGGCGATTTAAAAATTGAAAGTTACAATAGAGGATTTGCTGTGGACAATTTGATTTTCAGACGAGCAACACAAGATGAAATGCCACGCATTCTTGCAATGTAGGAAGATGTTTTCAGCGGAGAACAAGGAATTCCTTCCGATGATATTGACACGTTTATGGCAAAGAAGCCTATTTGTTGGTGCGCCGAAGCAGATGGAAAAATCTATGCGGCAGCGGCTGCATGGAAAGAGAATACCGAAACGCATTGGGGACGTTTTGCAGTATTTCCGGCTGCTCGCGGAAAGCATATCGGTACAACTTTGGCGCGAATTTCATTTGATGATTTATTTGATATGGGTGTTGATAAAATATATATGGATGCAAGAGATGCTACCGTGAAAATTGTCTGCGGCATGGGCGGGCGTGTTATAGGAGCCCATATAAGTTTTATGAAGGAAATGTAACTCCGGTTGTGCTGGAGAAAAAAGATTATCTGAGAAAAGAGTGATTTTTTGCAGCATCCGGTTGTTGAATGCCAAAAACTGATACATTAAGCATAAGAGGCAGGAATCATAATGATTCCTGCCTCTTAATTGTATTGGTTACATGTCGGCGGGCAGAAACAATGCTTGAAAAAAGAAGAATTTGAGTTATAAAAGATGGTTTTTGCATGCGCAGGCAGGAACTGTTTGCGGCGGCTGGTACAGGGATTTTTAAAGTTTGCTAAAAGCAGGTAAATCGAATTTTTGAAAAGAAAAAAGAGAACCGAAATATGGTCGGTTCTCTTTTAAAATGTAATTTTATAATTAATATTTAACTGAGTTTGAATTTTAAACTGATATCGGCAGCCGTTACGGTGTGGGTAAGTGCACCTATGGAAATTATATCGACGCCGGTATCGGCAACTTCTTTAAGATTTCGTTTGTCCATATTTCCGGAAGCCTCAACAAGTGCTTTGCCGTCTACAATTTTTACTGCTTTTGCCATGTCTTCGTTTGACATGTTGTCAAGCATGATTATGTCGGCACCGGCGAGAATTGCTTCCCGGAGCTGTTCAAAATTTTCTACTTCGACTTCAATTTTTAAGGTATGAGGGATTGTTTTTCTTGCATTTTCAATGGCTTTTGCAATGCCGCCTGACGCAGCTATGTGATTGTCCTTTATAAGCACGCCGTCTGCAAGGTTGAATCTGTGGTTGGAGCCTCCTCCGACGCGCACAGCGTATTTTTCAAGAGCACGCATGCCGGGTGTTGTTTTGCGTGTATCGGTAATTTTAGCCTTTGTTCCGCGAACCATTTCAACGCAGCCGGCTGTTTTTGTTGAAATTCCGGAAAGACGCTGCATGATATTAAGCGCAGTTCTTTCCGCAATTAAAAGGCTGGAAGCATTTCCGGAAACGCTTGCAATTGTTTCGCCTTTTTGTATCGCATCGCCGTCTTTTCTTAGTATTTTAAATTCTACGGAATTGTCGACTTTCAGAAATACTTTTTTTGCAATATCTATTCCGCACAGAACGAAATCTTGTTTTGCGATAAAGACGCCTTCGGCCTGCGTATTGTCCGGAATAGTGGAAAGCGTTGTAATATCTCCGGATCCGATATCCTCCGAGAGAGATAACTCAATTATTTTATCTATTTGTGTGTTATATAATAAATCCATCTGTTTTCCTTTCGGCGATTATAAATTTTCAACTACATAATGCGCGCCAAGACTTTCTTTTCTTGAAATGGCGCTTTTGACAATGATTTTTGCGACTTCGATTGCATCGTATATTGAATATCCCGCTTGATTTTCGAATTTGCACAAAGCATATTTTTCAAACAAACCGCAAAGTTCACTTTCGGCGTTCTTAAGGCCGTCCATTGTTCTTACAGCGCCTGCGTTGTCTGACATTATTTGCTTAAGTCGTGAAAAATCTTTTTTGATTTCCGAGTCGGAAGGGCAGGGCATAGTACCTGTGGAACTTTCAAGATTCATGCTGACTTCCGTGTAATTTGTAAAATTGCGGTTTATATATTCGGCAGCCCTGCGTGAAAATACAAGACACTCAAGAGTTGAATTACTTGCAAGCCGGTTTCCGCCGTGAACTCCGGTGCATGCAGCCTCTCCGCACACAAAAATTCCTTTAATATTTGTCCTTGAAAATGTGTCGGTTCTGACTCCTCCCATAAGATAGTGCTGCGTGGGGGAAACGGGTATAAGATCACGCGGAGGGAAAATGTTGTTTTTTCTGCATTCTGCAGTTATTGTCGGAAATCTTTTTTCAAAAAATTCTTCAGTCATGCAGCCTGCGTCAAGGTATACTAATTTTTCTCCGGTGCGGTTCATTTCTTTAAGAATTGCACGCGTTACAATATCTCTCGGGGCAAGGTCGGCAAGCGGATGCTGCCCCGGATTTTTCATAAAGGCCTGTCCGAACTTATTTTTGAGAACCGCGCCTTCTCCTCTGACTGCCTCGGAAATTAAAAATACTCGCTCGTTTTCTTTGTGAATTGCAAATCCTGTGGGATGAAATTGCACAAACTCCATGTCGGCGCATTTGCAGCCGGCCCTGTCACAGACAGCGATTCCTTCACCGGTATTTCCGCTGGGGGTTGTTGAATATTTATAAAGCTGACCGGCTCCTCCCGATGCAACTATAATATTGCCGGATTTTATGACAAATTCGTCCTTGCCATTGTTTACTATAACCCCTTTTGCAATATTATTTTCCGTTATTATATCGACGAGATAGTGTTCGAAAAACACAGATATGTTGTCTTTTGAAAGGACAAGTTCGCCGAGTCTTTTTGTTATTTCTTTTCCGGTGGCATCTCCGCCGCAGTGAATTATTCTGTTGCATCTGTGGCCGCCCTCTCTTGTAAGATGAAGGGAGCCGTTTTCGTTTCTGTCGAACGGAACTTTGAAATCTATAAGATTTTGTATATCATGCGGTCCTTCGCAAACAAGCGTTTTTACAGCCTCCGGATCGCAGTGCCCGGCGCCGGCGGCGAGAGTATCTTCAATGTGGGATTCAAACGAATCTTTTTTGCTGTCGAGCATGCATGCAACACCACCTTGGGCAAGCCATGAAGATCCTCCGTCTGTAATATTGCTTTTAACTATAAGTGCAACCGAAAATTTCGGATCAAGCATCAGTGACGCATAAAGCCCCGCCATGCCCCCGCCTATTATTACCGCATCAAAATATTTATCTGTATTGCCGGACAAGTTTTTACCGTAGATGTATCTTCTCATTGCAATTTACTTTTGAGCTGCCGCAAGCATTCTTTCAAGAGGAATGCTTGACGCTTTAATATCCTCCTTGGAAATAAAAATTTCATTATTTAAATTTTCAAGCGTGTAAAGCAAATCCGAAAGTTCTGTTTTTTTCATATTCGGGCAAACAAGGTATGGTGAAAGGAGTATAAATTCTTTTTGAGGCATTTCTCTTGCAAGACGTTCCACAATAGAAATTTCAGTTCCTACAAGAAATCTTTTTGCAGGCGTTTTTCTGCAGAATTCAAGAATTTCCTTTGTGCTTCCCGAATGATCTGCAAGTTTTACAACTTCAGGTTCGCATTCCGGATGAACCGTTAAAAGAGCGTCCGGATACTTCTCCTTCGCTTTTATAACTTCACTTGCCGTTACATTCTTGTGAGTCGGACAAAATCCGTTATGAAAATAGAACTTTTTATCGGGAAATTGCTTTGAAACATAGTTTCCGAGATTTTTGTCGGGGACAAATATTATTTCATCAGTGTCGAGAGAACTTACTACTTTCAGCGCATTTGATGACGTCACGCATATATCGCTTATGGCTTTTGTTTCCGAAGAAGAATTTATATAGCATACAACAAGAGCATTCGGATGCGCTTTTTTCATTTCAAGAACAATTTCCGGAGTCACCATGTCGGCCATGGGACAGCCGGCGTCGGTTCTCGGCAGAAAAACTCTTTTTTCGGGATTCATGATTTTTGCGCTTTCCGCCATAAATTTTACCCCGCAGAAAACAATGAGATGTTTTTCATTGCTTCTTGCAATTTTTGCAAGTTCAAAACTGTCTCCGCAAAAATCGGCGCAGTCCTGAATTGCGAGATCCTGGTAGTAATGCGCAAGTACAAGAATGTTTTTTTCTTCTTTTACTTTTTTTATTTTATTTTGCATTTCACATACGTTTTCAAAATTAGTGTTCATATTAGAATTATACCCTTAAAAATGAAGTTTCAAAAATAAAAATTTTTATTTCTTCATATTATACCATGAATCTGCCGATTTTGCAATAGGAGAGCGTGTAATTTTAAAGGGGGTTTGTAAAATTCAACCCCCTTTTTTTCGGCGCAGACAAACTGCAATTATATTTTATTTTTAGAATTAATAGTGACTTATCTCGGTGCCGGGATAAAAAATGTTGATGATATTTTCATATGTATAGCCGTTTTCGGCAAGATATTTATTTCCGTACTGAGAAAGTCCGACTCCATGACCGTAACCGTAACCTTGAATTGTAAATACCGTTTCTGAACCCGTTGTGACTTTTTTAAGTCCGTCGGATGTCAAGACTTTAAAGTTGTCGTTAAAAGCCGATACAGTTTGTGTTCCCGACGAAGAAATAACGTATAGATTCTGGGAATCAAGCGTACATTCTTCGTTGTTGTTCAGAAGTATGGAGGTTTGAACCGATACCGTAAAATTGGCACTTTTGCAGTACTTGAAAAGGAAATTTCTTACAGAAGAGGATTTTGTGACTTCGATTGAATTTCCAAGGTTATCCGTTACCGTGAGTTTGTAAACATAGGGAGAGCCGGGACGTCTTTCGCATACGATTTTTTCAACTTTTCCCGAAAGTTTTCCGGCATATGCGCTTTTTGAATTTATGTAGTCTGTAAGTTCAGTTGCCGTTACCGTGTAACTCCATCTTCCGTTGGGGACGGATTCCGTTATATCAAATCCGAGGTCCACATTTGTAAGATAAGGATATTTTGAAGAGTCGCCGCCCCAGGCGCCTTCGGCGCTTTCGGTTGTATCCGCGCAAGACGAAAAATATGTTGTAAGTGCCGGAGAACCGTTGTATTTTACAATAAGTCCGCGCGTTGCGTCTGTTGCGGCGTTTGTTGATGCGGAAGTGTTTCCGACGCCGTCAAAACATTGGCAGTGCGTGGTGTTGCAGATGTCAAAACCTGCCTGCGAATGAGAAATTATGTTATAAAGAGCAAAGGTTCTCGCGATGACTGCGGCAACTTTAAGAGATTCTTCCGGCCATGACGGGAAGATTTCAGAAACAAGAACGCCTTTTACATAATCTTCCAGATACAAATAATTGATTATGCTTATATTTTCGCTGCCGCTTCTCGACAATCCCAGCAATCCCGAATAAGTATTGCCATCTGAAAGATAAATTTTGCCGCTGTTTTGGGTGCCGGAGTCTTCAGCCCTTAAAAAAACAGGGTTTTCATTGCAGGTATATGTATAAATCAGATTTTCACCCGAGAAAAATGCAATAACCGATGGGTCGGATGAACTTCGTATTGTAACTTCATTTAAAGAAAATGAACTGAAAGCCGTAAATGTATTTGAAGAACTGTCGAATGTGCCGAGCTGAAATCCGTTGTCGAATTTTGCCGAAGCAGACGACACAAGACTGTTTGTGCCTTTTGAATTGTAATTTATTCCGATTCTTATTATTTTGTCGGAATTATAGTTGTGCGAAGACGAAGAGGATGCGTTTGCAAGAAAGGGGATAACCGATGAAAGACAGGCGAGAATAAATATTGCGGCAAGCACTACGGCGAGAATACGCACGTATTTTTTGCTTTTATTACCGGTGCTTAAAAATTTCATCGTCAGTCACCTATATTATAATTACCCCTTACAAGTATAAACGCTGTATCCGAAGTAATTTTAATTCCTCTGTTATCGTTTCTAGGTATAATTATTTCATGATTTACACCTATGCTGTCCCCATTTAAAATTTCTGACATATTTGAAATATCCGAAAGTCCGTTTTCCCCTGAAGATACGGCTGTTGCGGACGAACCGGGCCTTAAAATGAATTCGACAACGCCGTCTTTTGATGTCAGAACCTGTCCCTTTTTCATTTCAACAACCGTAAATGAAGAGGTATTTCCTCCTATTGAAGATAATACGTCTTCTTTTACTTCCGTTTTGATTTTGGGAGTAAGAACATCGGTTATGTAACTCAATGTGACGATAGGGTCGTTTCCCGGAAGATATTCCGACGCATTTATTGCGGCGGGAAGAATAATCACAGAGCAGAATATAACCGCAAAAATTATAAAACTTATTTTTTTAAATTTAAAAAACTTTTTCATTTTGCATGCCCTTTCTTTTTACAAAATTTTCAAATATATAATAATTAAAGAAGTTGTCTTTTAGCAATATAAAGTTATTATAGCATAATATTCACAAAAAATCAACATTTCCAAAGATATGGCACAATTTACATATATATTAAAATTCGCTATTGAATTTTTAAAATCAAAATGTTAGAATTTAATTAATAAAATATTCCGAATGAGAGCATGAAATGTCTAGAAGAAATTTAATAAAAAAAGCGGCTGCAATATTGCTTTTTTGCGTGCTGGCATTTGCCTGCACCGAAAAATATCTGGATATGCCGGAAACCGATATAAAAGAGCCCGTCGATGAAAATGGGTATGTGATAAATAATTCTGATGACGAAGAGAAACAACCGGAACTCGGTGAAGTTTTGTCAATGTATGAAAGACTTTCTGAAGAAGACGCGATAACCGACATGGTTTTTGACGAAAGTTCGTGCAAAATTGTCTTAAATGACGCTTTGCATTTCGGACCTGAGGAAAAATTAAGCGTTTGCATGGGTTGTATTATGTCTGAGGGCGCAGCAAAAACACTTATTTTCCCATCGTATAAAAACATGTCTTTTGAGTGCCAAGATTCTGATATTGCTTTTGCGTTTGAGCGCGACAGGGAAGGCAGAGCGCTTTTTGTAAAGGAAAATAAATTTTTCTATATGGGCGCCGACGGAGTTTTGCACGAATCGGATTACAGCGAGAAAAATGATTCGAGAGGCGCAAGATTCGATTATCCTTCATATTACGGAGTCCAAACGCTGCAGAATATCGGCGTTTTAAATTACAGCGCAAAATCCGGTTACAAAAAAACCGGCGAAGAAGAGTATTTTTCAAAATACGGATATACAAAAAAAGCGTATAATTTCAGAGAAGGACTCGGTTGTATTGTTAACGGTGAAAATAGATTATGCTTTGTAAATACTCTCTTGCAGACCGAAATCGGCGGAAGTACAAAGGCAATTTACGGACCCGACAAGTCCGACGAGTCTGCGATCGGATACTATTATTTTGAAAACGGACTTACAAGAGCACGGCTTCTTGAGTTTTCAAAATCCGGCGACCTTTTGAACGAAGAAGAAATTATGTTAAAGGCTAACGGAAAACGTCTTATTTTGCCGAGGGATTATAATATCATATCATACAGCTGCGGCAGAATCCTTCTTGAAAATAACGGGAAAAGAGGATATATGACGCCTTCCGGAAAATGGATATGCGACCCTGATTTTTCGGATGCCGCTCCGTACAGCGAAGGACTTGCCGCAGTTAAGGACAGCAATGGCAAGTATGGCATTATAGACATGGACGCAAATTATATTATTCCGTGCGTATTTGACGATATTTCAAACTGTTCGTCGGGCGTTATATGCGCGTATGACGCGAATACCGGCTGGTATGTTTTTAACAAGATTTGCAAAAATTAATTTTTGATACTTGAAAGATACGGAGGTGAACTTTACAAAGTGTTTTTTTCTTTTATAAATTCTGATTCCGATATTAAAAAAAATTCGGAAGACGCGCTTTTATTGTCAAAAATCAAGAACCGTGATATGCAGTCTTTCGAAATACTTGTAAATAAATATCAGAATTTTGTATACAGAACCATATTTTTTGAATTGAAAAACGAACAGGATACATACGACGTATGCCAGGAAGTTTTTCTGAAGGTATATAAATCGATTGAAAAATTCCGCTTTGACAGCGAGTTTTCGACATGGCTTTTCCGCATATGTAAAAACTGCACATATGATTTTGTCCGAAAAAATTACAAGAACAAAACGGTGTCGCTCACAGTTTCTGACGACGGCGAACCGTGCGAAATTGATATTTGCGATTCAGCTATCGCAAACAATCCTGAGGATTCGGTATTGAGAAAGGAAAAGCAGGAACTTGTAAGAGACGCGATAGACGAACTTCCGAAGGATCATAAGGAAATAATTTTGTTAAGAGATATAAATGAACTTTCATATTCTGAAATCGCGGATATACTCGGAATTGCGGAAGGAACCGTGAAATCGAGAATTTCAAGAGCGAGAATTTCACTTAAGAAACTTTTGGAGGATAAAAAAATATTGTAAAAATGGAACAAAATAATATGTTTGATATGTCAAACTCAGTGAAAGGAGGAAGAAAAACATGAGTGACTGTGAAAAGGCAATAAACGAAATTATAACTCTTTCGTACAGTGAACTTAAAACCCATAAATTTTCGGAAGAAACCGAAAAGCATATTGCAAAATGCGAAAAGTGCAGAAACGAATATGAGAAACTTTTGAAAATGCAGCAAGCTGTAAAAGAAACATTCGCAATGCCGGAAAAATACAAAAGTACTTTGTATAAAGACGTTGAAGCCAAAATCGGCGGAAAAACAAACGGAAGTAAAAGAAAAAGATTTTATTTTCCGATAGGAACCGCTGCCGCCGCTGCGGTAATAGCGCTCGTCATGATTTCTTCCTATGGCAAAAACCTGTCCGGGGTTCTGTTTTCCGGAATTGAAAATGAAAAGTCGGAAAATTCAGTTTGCGATAATGAGGAGTTAAACCACGCCGTCAAAAATGATTCAGACGAAAAATACTATATTATTTCGGGCAATGGCCAAAATGAAAAAGTTTCATCTTATGACAGTTCCGCGGACGATTTTGATTCATCGGATTTAGGTATAAGATCCAGTTTGAAAACTGCAAGACCTCTGACATACGACACGGCCGATGAAACGCAGAAAAACGACGGTAATGAAAATTATGAGCAAGCCAAAGATGCGTCTGAAAATTTTGCGTATGACGGGCAGAATAACTCTTCCGATAAAGATGCGTTCGATAACAGTGCAAACGGAAGTGCCGGAAATGACGGGGAACTTTCTGATACAAATTATAAAAACGACGACGCGTCACAAAACAGGGAAGATAAAGAAAATATTTGGTATGCTCCGGCAGGCGGAGAAAACGGAGTTTCGGAAAATGAAAAACTTAGGGAAGACATCAACGAATATATTTACAAATTTGTAAACTCCGGCGAAAAAAGCGCGAACGAAATTTACACGGAATTAAATTCGGTGCTCGGATTTGATTTTCCATCGGACCTTAAAAATTCAGTTTCCGACAGCGAATTTATAAGGTGGGTAAAGAGTCTTGATTCTTTCGCTGACGAATATAACGAAGAAAATTTCAAAAAATTTTTCGAAATCAAAAATTAAAAAACCGGTGAAGAAATTCACCGGGTTTTTTACTGCGGAAAAAACTTTTTTGCGATCTTACGCATGATAATGGTTTGATTTTATTAAAAAATAGGGAACCGCCCGCGCTTTTTAAATTTTTAAATTTCACAAAGAGAATGTACTTCTTTATCTGTCAGATGCCGCCAATTTCCGCGCTCCAGTGACGGGTCGAGAAGAATGTTCCCAAAGCGTTTTCTTTCAAGAAAAACAACCTTTTTTGAAAGGTAGGCGCACATGTTTTTTATTTCATGAAACTTGCCTTCCGTAATAATAATCCGCGCCTTTTTTCTGTCGCTTTCATCAATAATGAGTTTTGCCGGCATAAAAGACTGCCCGTTTGAAAGACGAATTCCCGAAAGACAAACCTTGACGTCCTCGTCTGTAAATTCTTTGTCGCATGCGACGGCATATTCTTTTTCCACTTTGTTTTTCGGCGACAAAAGAGAGTGCGCCGTTTTTCCGTCGTTTGTAATTATCAAAAGCCCTACGGTATCCTTGTCAAGCCTTCCTGCAGGAAAAAGATTTTTGTTCTGATAGTTTTCGGGCAAAAGCGACAAAACTGTTTTTTGGCTTTTGTCATCTGTTGCGGATATTACACCGCCGGGCTTATTCATCATAATATAAATAAACTCTTTATATATTATCGGTTTCCCATCAAGAAAAATTTTATCTTTGCCCGGAACGACATTTAAAGATGGTTTTAGAGAAGTTTTTCCGTTTACCATAACCTTTGCTTTTTTTATGAGAAAAGAGGCTTCTTTTCTTGAACATATAACGGAATCGGAAATGTATTTTTCAAGCCGCATTACTTACCTCCGGCAACGCAAAGATTTATGTCTGACACAGAAAATCCAACCTTTGATATTTCGGCGGCGTTTGTTTCATAGGCAATTTCCGGAGTGTTGTTGTCTTTTGACAGATGCGAAAGAACAATTTTTTCGGCGCCGTTTTTTATAAGATGCGGAAGAAATTTTGCACACGCGTCGTTTGACAAATGTCCATGATCCGATAATATTCTCTGTTTCAGCATGTACGGATATTTTCCGTTTTTCAGCATTTGTATATCATGGTTTGACTCAATGATAACCGTTTTGCAGCCAAAAAGATTTCTTGCAATTTCTCTTGTAACATAACCAAGATCGGTTGCATATCCGAAACTCTCGCCGTCAGTGTCAAATCTGTAACCTACGCTGCCGCACGAATCGTGGGGAGTTTTAAAAATATTCACGGTGCAATTCGGGAGGGTTATTTTTTCGCCGGGATTTTTTATAATAAAATTTTTTGTGCATCGGAACCCGGGAATGTTTTTCAGTATGTATTCGGCCGATTTTGAATTGATGTAGACGGGAATATCAATATTTTTTAAAAGCACGTCAAGACCGCTTATGTGATCGCTGTGTTCGTGGGTTACAAAGATGGCCTTTATATTTTTTATGTTTTTGCCTGACGCTTTAAGCGCGCAGGCAAGAACTTTAAACGATACGCCGGCGTCTATTAAATACTCGTCATCGCCGCATTTTAAATATACCGAGTTTCCGGATGAACCGGAAAAAAGAGATTCTGTTTCCAGCATTTTACTATAGTCCTTTTGCGTTAAAAGTTAAAAATAAAATTTACAATACTTATAATCATACCATAAGGAAAAAATGCTTGCTCGCAAGGGCATTTTCCGCAGCCGTCAATGGCACAGTTCGCGCAAGGTGCGCGAGAGGGCAGTTTTGCTGCCCAAAGACTTGCAAAGCAAGACTTTCTGTGTTTATTATACCATAAGGAAAAATGCTTGCTCGCAAGGGCATTTTCCGCAGCCGTCAATGGCGCAGTTCGCGCAAGGTGCGCGAGAGGGCAGTTTTGCTGCCCAAAGACTTGCAAAGCAAGACTTTCTGTGCCTATTATAACACAAAAACTACAATATTTTCAATATAAATTCATATAAAAACACAAGAAACTTTGTTCGCAAGATTGACAAATAAAATTTGATTTGATATAATAAAAAATACAGATTAAAATATGTGCGGTGTAACGGAGGGATGTTTGTGAGCAGGGTTATAATGGTGACTTCTTTTAAAGGCGGAGTCGGAAAAACTACTGTTTCGGCAAACCTTTCGATGTCGCTTGCACAGATGGGATATAAAGTTGCGGCAATAGACTGCGACATTGAGTCGAGATGCCTTGATATAATGCTCGGACTTGAAGACGCATCGCTTTATAATATATGCGATGTCTTGAACGGCAGCAAAACGCTTGACGACGTAATCGTGCGCGATATCAGATGCGATAATTTGAGTTTTATTGCGGCGCCTGCGTATTTTTCGTTTGCGGATAAGGAAAAGGAACGGCCTTTTAACGAAAAGCAGGTCGAGCAGTTTATTCTTGAACTTAAGAAAAGATTCGATTTTGTGATTCTTGATCTTCCGGCAAGACCTGATGGTCTATATAAAACGCTTGTGCAATACTCTAATTTTGCACTTGTTGTTTCTTTACATACAGCGGCGTCTATAAGGGCTGCCGAAAAGACTGCAATGACAATTGAAGACCTTGTGGAAAACAGCGAAAACACTGTTAATTTCGGAAGAAATTTAAAGACAAGACTCGTTATAAATTGTTTTCATGCAAAAGACGTGATAGACGGCGTAAGGCCGAGTATTTATGATATAATAAATAAAGTTTCCGTAAAACTTATAGGAGTTTTACCGTATGATTCCGGAATGTCGAAAGGACAGGAACTCGGTCTTTTGGCGTATCAGGTAAAGCACGGCAAGACGCCTTTTTATGCCGCTATAAACAATACGGCGAAGCGATGCACCGAAAAGAGTGTGCCGCTTCTTGAAAATGTAAAACTTGACGTTAATAAGTCGAGACTGTCCTGATTTATGAAAGGAGAGAGTTGAAAATGGAAATAGCGATAATTGCGAGTGATACAAAAAAAGAATTAATCACACAGTTCTGCATTGCGTATTGCGGAATATTAAGCAAACATAATATATATGCGACCGACATTACGGGCAAACATATTTCGGAAGCAACAGGACTTTCGATTGAAAGACTGCTGTCGGGTTTTCACGGCGGGGAAGAGCAGATTGCATCAAGAATATCGTTAAACGAAATCGACCTGCTTTTGTTTTTCAGGGACACGAGAAGCGTTGAGTCGTACAATGACGCCGAATCGAATATTCTTCGTTTGTGCGATATTTATAACGTGCCTTTTGCAACAAATATTGCAACGGCGGAAGCATTGATTCTTGCTCTCGACCAGGGTGTTCTTGATTGGAGAGAACTTGTAAATCCGAAATCCAGAGTAAATAAGAAAAAATAATAAAATCCCCCCTATACAGGGGGGATTTTGTTATCGGAAAGTTGCGGAGTTTATTAAAATTTAAAAGTTCGCGATGTATGGGCCTGATTTTTTATTATATTCCAAATGCAAGAAAAGCGGGGCTTTTAAAAAGAGGAACGAACGGGAATTTTTCTTTACAAAAAGGCGCAGATATTTATATCTGTGCCTTTTATACTGCCATTTCAGAGCGCAGTTTTTCAATTATTTTCTTCTCTTTTCTCGACACTTTTACCTGCGTCATACCGAGCCTTTTTGCGCTTTCGCTTTGCGTCATTCCTTTAAAATACCTAAGATATATCAAGGTTTGCTCGTCGCATGAAAGTTTTACAAGCGCCTCTTTAAGGGCGATTTTTTCTGTTATTTCGCTGCTCGGATCGGTTCCTATAAATTCTTCCATTGTCGTCTTTTCATCGTCATTTATTTTTTCCTGCAGAGATACTGCGGGTGCCGACGCTTCCAGCGCCGTAAGAATATCTTCTCTTGAAAGCCCGGTTATTTTTTCAAGTTCCGAAACCGTAGGTTCGCGGTTATTTTTGCATGCGAATTCTTCTGTGGCCCTGAAAATGATATATCCTCTTTTTTTAATATCACGGCTTACTTTTATAATGCCGTCATCGCGCAGAAACCGTTTTATTTCTCCGGTTATCATGTGGACGGCATAGGTTGAAAAAACAGTGCCGAAGGAACTGTCATATCCGTATGCCGCTTTCATCATTCCGAGCGAACCTATCTGAACCAGGTCTTCAAAATCCTGTCCGCGCCCGATAAAGCGTTTTGCAATGCTTTTTACAAGACCGAGATTGTTTGATATGAGTTTTTCAAGTGCATCCTTATCGCCGCTTTTTGCCTTTTGCGCTAAAATTTCATTGGTATTTGTGTTGTCCATGTGTATGTGCTCATCCTTTCCGGGGACACAAAAAGTCAGATGGCCGATTTTGCGGTAAGGAATGTCATTTATTTACGGAAATCTTTTTTATCATGGTAACTTTTGTGCCGGATCCGGGTTTTGACTTTACAATAAGTTTATCAGTGAAACTTTCCATGATAGAAAATCCCATACCGCTTCTTTCAGAGGCAGCGTCTGTCGTAAAAAGCGGCTGCATTGCTTTTTGTATGTCGGGAATGCCGCAGCCGGTATCTCTTACGGAGATGGTAAATAAGCCGTCGGCAGAATATTCTGATTCTATGTAAATTTTTTTCTTTCGGATATCATGCTCGTTTTTATACGCATGAACAATGCAGTTTGTAACGGCTTCCGACACTGCCGTTTTTATATCGGCAAGTTCCTCGACCGTGGGATCAAGCTGCGACGCGAAAGAGGCCGAAATTATTCTGGAAAACGATTCGTTTACCGATGCTGCAAACAAAGTTGCCTTAAAATAATTAATACTTGTTTTTTTCATGATTTTTCTCCTTGCGAACTGACGATTTTAATAAGCTTGTCCACGCCGCACATTTTAAGCATGCAAAGTATGCGGTCCGACGGGTTTACAATAATCATATTTCCCTTTATGTCTTTCATTTTACGGAATCTGCCCAAAACAAGACCAAGACCGGAACTGTCCATAAAATCTATATCCGAAAGATCCGCAACAAGACAATGCGGACGGTTTTTAAGTATCATTTCGTCAATTTTCTGACGAATGTCTGTTGCCGAATGATGGTCGATTTCTCCGTCAAGTTTTACAAACAGATTTGAGTTTTCGCAATATGCCTGTATTTCCATAAGTATTCCTTTTCTCCGCCGGAAGGTATTTTGTAAAAAACGGTCCGGCCGGCGGACAACCGTTTGAATTTATTGTATTTCCATATAAATAATACTATTAACAAAGTGCAAAACAGGTCGTAATATGGTGAAGTGCAAAAAAATGTAAAAATTGCGGTAAACTTTATTTTACAAAATTTCCGCAAAGAGCGAAAAATTCTGTAAGAACCGCAAGGATTGCAAAACATAACGGAAAAATGATTTTTTTTGAGATTTTTCTGCTTTGGGTAAGAAAGGTTAAACTCTTATATAAACAGCACGAATAAACAGACATTTTAATAAAATACGCAAGTGTGTTTGATACCGAAAAAAGTTCTCTTGCGTTGAAAAATGTCATAAGTGAATACGCGGTTTTGTCAGGATATATTATTTCCACAATCCCGTTTTGACCGAAAAGAAATAGGTACTTTGCCTGCTCGGCGTAAAGAAATGCCGCAAGAGTTAGTGCCGACATGAAAAACAATTTGAAATCCATAGTGCCTTTTTGACAGCCGATATTGTCATAAAAATACAGGCACAGAAAAATATCCGGCAGAATGTATAAGACATATTTGAAAAACATGGGATCAAATTTTTCTTGTGGAATGATTTCGCAGACCTGCGGAAACTTTACATATATAAGAGAGAGGGCGCAGATGCCCGTGCATAAAATTATAATGGGAGAAATTATAATACTTGAGTAAACTATGCTTTTCGGATTTCTGAGTGCATAAAAACAAATCAGAAGAATAATAAGTATGCCAAAAAATACGAAACTTTTGCCCGAATAAATATTTGCGCTTCCGCTTAATTTTTTAAAAAATATTTTTGTGTAAAATATTGCCGACGCGGCGGATAAAAGGAGAGCCGTTCCTGACGCTGCGCGCGGAAAATTTTTGAAAAAAGAAAAATAAATAATGTAAATGGCGCAGGAAAGAGCAAGAATCAAAACTGTCCCCGAGGTGAATTCAAGAAGTATATTTCTGCTTTTTAAAAACGGATTATACAAGATGTATGATGAGAAAAGAAATATAAAAATAAATATAAATTTTTCGATTTTTTTTCCTTCAGTATTCATTATTTACCCCTGTTTTATTTTACTGACATGAAGATATTGAGCGAAATAGTTGAGGAAGTGTCTTTGTCCGGCTGCCGGAACCGGAAAAGTTTTTGGATGATATATATTCATCTGCCGCTGAATCGGAAAATATTACGCCGCAGCATGTGTTGAATTTTTCATGGTTCATGAAAAAACGCGCTATGTTATAAATGTCGCTTTCGGAAAGGCCGCTCCCAATAATTATATCTTTTAAGGTTACAAAAAAAGCGTCCTTGAAAGTGTTTTCTATGCTTAGCATAAGTTCTTCGAAACTGTTCGAGAAAAAATCATATTTATAAATTTTTTCGGACGAATTGTCATCTGATTTTTCGTATGACGTGAATACAACATCTGCGCAAAAAACTCCCGAAGTATCTTTATCAAATCCTATTGCAAGGCAACTTAAACTTTCTGTTTTTTCCGACGGGGAACATGAACTTAATATTATGGGTAAGAACAAAATTAAAAAAACACAGGCTTTTTTCACTTAAAGTCACTCCGTATCTATTTCATTTTCAGAATGTTTGAGGGCTTTTTTCGGCAGCATTATCAGAGTATCGGAGATGCCGCCGGGAATCATAGGCGTTATCGGAAGCAGATACGGACGTCCGAGAGAAGTTTTGCCGGCAAGTGCGCATATAATAAAAGTAAGACATACTATAACTCCGAATATGCCAAAAAGACGCGCAAAAACGAGAATTATTATTCTTATAAGCGGAACGGAATTCATAAAAGGGGGATTGATAAAACTGCATGTTGCCGAAAGGGCGGCGATAATTATAACCGGTGCGCTTGCAATTCCCGCTTCGATCGCCGCGTCGCCTATAATAATGCTTGCCACAATGCTTACCGCATCCCCCACGACTTTGGGCATTCTTATACCGACTTCCCTTATTATTTCAAACATAAGCAAAACACCGAGAAGTTCAGTCGCAAGGGAAAACGGAATGTTTTCCCTTGAAGCGGCAATTGTCATATAAAGTTTATATGGTATTGCCGATGTATGGTGTTCAATTAAAGCAAGATATATTCCGGGAAGAAAAAGCGAAAAAAACATTGCGGTAAATCTTATTATTCTTGAAAATGTCGCAAAATACGGGGATTTAAGATAATCCTCCGCAGACTGCAGGCTTTCTATGAAAAAGTAGGGGATTGTTATTACTGCGGGACTTCCGTCGCAGAATATTGCAATTCTTCCTCCTAGGATTTTTGCAGCCACTTTGTCGGGCTTTTCGGACGTTCCGGCTTCCGGAAATACCGGATATTTTTTGTCATATAAATATGGCTCTATATATCCGGAATCAAGACACGACGAAAGCGACATTTGCAAAAGACGTGACTTTACTTTTGCGATACTTTCTTCTTTTGCAATACCTTCCAAATAGACTATAAAAACTTCAGTGCCGGTGTTTTGACCGCAAACTGTCTTTTCAACGCATAACGACGGATTTTTGATTTTTTTTCTTATAAGAGCAATATTTGTTTCCGCACTTTCCACGAATCCCTCGCGCGGACCCCTTACAACAATATCCGTATTCGGTTCGGAAACGCTTCTGCCGTTGTTGCTTTTCGCTTCTGTCCCGAATGCGTATACTGCGTTTTCTATATAACAGATAATTGCTGCGTTTCCGTCAAGAACCGAACGAACAAGGTCGTCCTTTGTGTAAAGTTCGGAAAATTTGACCGGGAAAAGCAGCGACAAAAACTGATTTTGGTTTTCGACGGGTTCTTTGTTTTCGGAAAGCGGCCGTATTAATTCCTCGGCGATATATTTTTTGTCGCAGTAGTTGGAGAACGAATATATAAATACCGGAAGATTTGAACTTTTTATATATCTTTTCGATAAGTCGCAGCTTTTTTTAAAGGTGTTGTCCAAAAACTCGCAGACCTCGTTAATATTTTGAATTTCAAACAAGACATTCACCGCCTTTTTAAATATTTTTTCCTGTGTTGTAAAATTTATTCAAAATAACGCATAGAATGTATAATGAATATTTGATTTTTCGGAGGCGGTATACGTTGAAAATTTTTTCGGAAGAAAAAAAGGATATTATAAAATATAAGGATGCGGAAATGCTGGCGGTGGATTTTAAGGTTCCGAGATTTGAAGGCGAAAAAGAGAAAGTTTGCAAAAATCTTAACAATTATTACGAAGCATGCATGCAGAATTTCTATAATTTCTGCAGTAAAAATTACGTAAAAAAACTTGACAGAGAGGGTTTTGCGGCAGAAAAAAACTGCCCCAGAAAACAAAAGGCAGTTTTGACTTATTATATTCCGTACAGTTCGGAAAATGTGTTGTCGGTAATTGCCGACGCGGGCATATATGATGGAAAAAGCAAAAAAATATATCGTCTGATACGAAATTTTGACCTTTCCGACGGGTACTTTCTGCAGACAAAAAAAGTTGTTGATACAAGTTTTGCCTCAAGAAAATTCTTTATGGAAAAAATACTTGATAAAATTGAACTTAACGAAAACGGATTTTATTACTTCGAAAATGCAAAATATTTTGCAAAAAGGAAATTTAACATAAATAATTTTTATTTTTCGTCTAACGGAATTGCGTTTTTTTATGAAAAAAACATACTGTTTAACAGCGACGGCATATATCCTTCCTATGTTGTAAATTTCAAGGAGGCGTCAAAATTTCTTAACATGGATTTTTTGAAAACCAATACTTATTAATTCTTACATACTTGCATAAATGCTTGCGTAAATGTTTAGATGATCAGCAGTTCGTCTGTGCTTTCTGTAATGTCTTCGCATCCGGTCTTGTTTACAATTATCATATCTTCAATCCGCACGCCGAATTCGTTTTCGATATATATTCCGGGCTCGACGGTTATTACCATATTTTCGCAAAGAAGCGTTTCGCAGGTTGTGTTAAACGAAGGATTTTCATGAATTTCAATTCCGACGCTGTGACCGAGTCCATGACCGAAACAGCCTTCAAATCCGCTTTTGTATATATAGTCACGTGCGGTTTTGTCTATGTCAAGGCATTTTTTTCCGGGGAGGATTTCGCTTATTGCGATTTTCTGAGCGCGCTTCACGGTATCATATACCATTTTTTGCTTTTCGCTGACAAACCCAAGTGCTACGGTTCTTGTCATGTCGGAACGGTATCCGTCGACGACGGCGCCGAAATCGAAGGTTATAAAATCACCGTTCTGCAGTATCTTATCGGTAGGTGTTCCGTGCGGCAGTGAAGAATTTTTTCCGGATACGACGATAAAATCGAACGAAACTCCCTCGGAGCCTTGTTTTCTCATAAAAAATTCAAGTTCAAGAGCAAGCGATTTTTCGCTTGCTTTATTGTTTATTTTGCCGAGAATGTAAGAAAAGGCTTCGTCGGTAAGTTTTTGAGCCTGTTTTATTTTGCTTATTTCTTCACTTGATTTTATGCTTCTGCACTCAAGAAGAAAGTTCTGCAAAACGTCGTCGGTAGAAATTTTAATGTTCGGAAAAAGGTTCTGAAGTCTGAAAAACGCCGAAAGCGAGGTCTTATCAGGCTCAATATATAGATTTTTAATGTTTTCTTTATTTAAAATTTCAAGAACTGACTTTTTAAAATTCGAGCATAAAACAACATTGCATGCTGGCACGATTTTTTTTGCTTTCTCATAATAACGAAAATCAATAAGGAAAAAAGAATCGCTTTTCGTTATCAGAACATTGCCGGCGGAAGAGTTAAAACCTGTCAGGTAAAATCTGTTTGCACCGTCGGAAACCAAAAACGCGTCGTGCGCGCCCAATAAATTCTGAATTTTTGAAATTCTTGAGGACATATTCATAATATTTCTCCGTTTTTTTGTTTTTATATATTATTATATTACAATATTAAAATGTAAAATTCAATAAAACGCAAGCATTTTATTGACATTATTTACCCTGTGGAGTAAAATTGTATAAAAGACGTACATTAAGGAGAAAAAATGGATATTAAAGAAGAAGCTTTAAAAAAGCACTACGAGTGGAAGGGAAAAATCGAGGTCACATCAAGAACAAGTATAAAGTCTAGCAAAGACCTGTCGCTTGCATATACTCCGGGAGTTGCCCAGCCGTGCCTTGAAATACAAAAAGATTACAACAAATCGTTTGAACTTACAAGACGCTCAAATATGGTTGCCGTTATCACAAACGGAACGGCTGTTTTGGGACTTGGGAACATAGGCCCTGAGGCAGGAATGCCCGTCATGGAAGGAAAATGTGTTTTATTTAAGGAATTCGCAGGGGTAGACGCATTTCCCATATGCGTTAGAAGCAAAGACACCGACGAACTTGTAAGAACGATATATCTTATATCCGGTTCTTTCGGCGGAATCAACCTCGAGGATATAGCGGCGCCCGAGTGTTTTGAGATAGAAAGAAAACTCAAGGAAATATGCGACATTCCGGTGTTTCATGACGATCAGCACGGCACTGCTATAGTTGTGGGAGCTGCCGTTTTGAACGCTTTGAAGGTTGTAAACAAGGATATTTCCAAAATAAAAATTGTGATAAATGGTGCCGGAAGTGCGGGTATTGCAATAGCCGAGCATCTTTTGAGGCTCGGCGCTGAAAATCTTATAATGTGCGATAAGTTCGGAATTATATACGAAGGACAGGAAAACCTGAATTCCGCACATGAAAAAATAAGCAAAATCACAAACCGAGGCAGGCAGAAAGGAACGCTTTCCGACGCACTTTCGGGAGCAGATTTGTTTATCGGAGTATCGGCGCCTGGAATTGTTACCGAAAATATGATAAAATCTATGGCAAAAGATCCGATATGCTTTCCTATGGCAAATCCCGAACCCGAAATACTTCCCGAAAAAGCAAAGGCCGCAGGGGCAAGGATTGTCGGAACCGGCAGAAGCGATTTTCCGAACCAGATAAATAATGTACTTGCTTTTCCGGGGATTTTCAGGGGTGCGCTCGACGTTATGGCAAAGGAAATTAACGAAGAAATGAAAATGGCGGCTTCTTATGCAATAGCAGAACTTGTAAGCAAAGACGAACTTTCCGAAGAATATATTTTGCCTCTCGCTTTCGACAAGAGAGTGGGAAAGGCTGTTGCAAAAGCCGTGTCGGAATCCGCAATAAAGACGGGTGTTGCAAGAAAATCCGGATTATGATTTACACATCGATAAAAAATACTTGAAAATTTTTGACGAATCGCTGTTCCGAAAGTCGTTTTTGAAAGACAGCATCATTCTTTCCGGATGCCATTGAACGGAAAATATCCTGCCGCTTTTGTGCTCTGAACCCTCAATTATATTTTCGCAGAACTGCGTGGGAATTATGTCGGCGCCCGTTTTGCCGATTGCCTGATGGTGGGAACTGTTCGTAATAAGGAAATTACCGTACAATTCTTTGAGGATTCCTCCGGTAATTTCCGTTTTGTGAATGTTGTCGGCTCCGTTTTTTGCCGCATGGTTTTTCTTGTCGGAAATATCTTGTATAAGTGTCCCTCCCAAAAATACATTTATTATCTGATGCCCTCTGCAAATCCCGAAAATCGGTATATTTTCCTTGAAATATTTTCGGAACAATTCAAACTCGCATTCGTCGCGAAGTTTATCCGGAGGATTGGAACCGCAGTTTTTTTCGCCGAAAAACGACGGGTCTATATCGCCGCCGCCGGCAAGAATAAGACCGTCGTAAAAGTTTTTTTCGTGCGGAAGGTATTTGCAAAATGGGATTCCACCGCAATTTAATATCGCATTGCTGTAGTGACTTTCCGCATTTTCGGATATTGAAACAAGAATTTTCGGTTTCATTGTTTTACTCCCGTAAAAAATAAAAATTTTTATTAAATTCTATTGACATAAATTAACTTTTATGATAAACTATTTACTGTTGCAGAGATGCAAATCTGGGTGTGGCTCAGGTGGTAGAGCGCTACCTTGGGGTGGTAGAGGCCGCTGGTTCAAGTCCAGTCACTCAGACCAAAATAACAGCCTCGGCGCACCGTTTGTGTGAAGAGGCTGTTTTAATTAAGAATACAAGCTGGTATGGCTCAGTTGGTAGAGCAGCTGATTCGTAATCAGCAGGTCGCCGGTTCAAGTCCGGCTACCAGCTCCAAATTCTTGAAAACAGACGCTTTTCTGCGCTTTGCGCCGTCAGAGAGGCGTCTGTTTTTTGCGTAATTTTCAGTAATAAAATAAATTTTCGGAAGAGGAAAGTGGCTGATGAACAATTTTATTTGCAACCGATACGTTTCATTTATAAAGAAAAATGCGGTTATGTGTATTGCAGTTATTGCCGCAGCCATAACAAGTATATTTGTTCCTGTTGATAAGAAGTATATCGGTTACTTTGATTATAAAACGCTTTCATGTTTGTTTTGCGTTTTGGCGGTTGTGTGCGCATTAAAAAACATTAACTTCTTTTATATTCTTGCAAGAAAAGTTGTGCTGCTTTTTAAAAATGCAAGAATGAGCATATTGGCGCTGGTTTATATAACTTTTATCGGTTCTATGCTGATAGCAAATGACATGGCTCTTTTGACATTTTTACCTTTAGGTTATTTTGTCCTAACCTCTGCCGGCAAACAAAAATACATGGCGTTTACTTTCATAATGCAGAATATCGCTGCAAATTTAGGCGGAATGTTAACGCCTTTCGGAAATCCTCAAAATCTCTATCTTTATACAAAATACGAGATCGCAAATTCCGATTTTTTGCAGATTATGGCTCCGCCGTTTGTTTTGTCGGTGCTGATTATTACGTTTTGCTGCGTTGCTTTTGTAAAACCGGAACCGCTGAGGCTTTGTGACGAGAAAATAAGTTTAAATCCACAAAAAACGGTGCTGTATCTTATTTTGTTCGCACTTTCTATTGTTATCGTATTTCGGGGGATTCCTTACTGGATCGGACTTGTTATAATTCCCGCAGTACTGATGCTGACAGACAGGAAAGCCCTTAAAATGGTTGATTACGGACTTTTGTTCACATTTGTTTTTTTCTTTGTTTTTGCCGGAAATATGGCAAGGATAGATGCTGTAAGAAACTTGTTTTCATATTTGCTTTGCAAAAATACGCTGTTGTTCAGCGTAATATCATGTCAATTCATAAGTAATGTGCCGTCGGCTATTTTGCTTTCGCAATTTACGGAAAACTATGCGGATTTGCTTGTTGGCGTAAATATCGGCGGTGTGGGCACGCTGATTTCTTCGCTTGCAAGCCTTATTACTTTCCGCGAGTATGTAAAACACAATCCCGGCAAAACAGGATATTACATAGGAATGTTTGCATTATTCAATTTTACTTTTTTAATTGTTCTTACAGGTTTTATGTTTTTATTGAAATTTTTTTAAAAAGCGTTACAACTTCATTGTTTTGGTGTAAAAAGCACGGTTCGGTAAAACATTACCGAACCGTGCTTTTTTTTATTTATTTTCAAGCGAGGCTTTTATAAATCCCACGAAAAGCGGATGCGCTTTATTCGGGCGCGATTTAAATTCGGGATGATACTGCACGCCTATATAAAACGGACGATCTGTCAGTTCAACGGTTTCAACAAGTCTTCCGTCAGGAGAAAGTCCGCTGAGCACAAGGCCGTGTTTTTCCGCAATGTCCCTGTAGTTATTGTTAAATTCATAACGATGGCGGTGGCGTTCGCTGATAATATCCTTGTTATAAAATTTATACATGGCCGTTTCGGGCTTTATAACACACGGATATTTTCCGAGACGGAGAGTTCCGCCTTTGCTGATTTCATCATTTTGTCCGGGCATAAAGTCTATGACTTTGTTTTTTGAATCTGAAAATTCTCCGGAATCCGCGTCTTCTATCCCGCAAACGTTTCTTGCATATTCAATAACTGCAATCTGCATTCCGAGGCAAATTCCGAAGTACGGAATGTTGTTTTCCCTTGCATATTTTGCGGACAGAATCATTCCCTCAATGCCGCGGTTTCCGAAACCTCCGGGCACGATTATTCCGTTAAGGCCGCAAAGTTTATCTTTGTAATTCTGGCAGGTAATTTCTTCTGAGTTTATCCATTTGATGTTGACTTTTGCGTCAAGGGCATAGCCGGCATGGCGCAACGCTTCGGCAACCGAAAGATATGCGTCATGGAGAGCGACATATTTTCCGACAAGACCGATTGTTGTTTCTTTAGTGAGATTTTTAATTTTGCTGATAAGTTTTTCCCATTCATCAAGATTGATTTTTCCCGCGTCAAGTCCGAGTTCCCGGCAAACAATCGAGGAAAAGTTCGACTTTTCAAGCATAAGCGGAACTTCATAAAGGCAGGGGAGAGTCATATTTTCTATAACGCAGTCGCGCTTAACGTTGCAGAAAAGAGAGATTTTGTCGAAAATTGATTTTTCAAGAGGTTCGTCGCATCTTAAAACTATGATATCGGGAGAAATTCCCATCCCCTGAAGTTCTTTTACCGAATGCTGAGTCGGTTTAGATTTGTGTTCGTCTGACCCGCGCAGAAAAGGAACAAGTGTTACGTGTATAAACAGACTGTTTTCACGCCCTACTTCAAGGGAGATTTGTCTTACGGCTTCAAGAAAAGGCTGTGATTCTATATCACCGATAGTTCCGCCGATTTCGGTAATTACGACATCCGCATCGGTTTTCTTCCCGACGCTGTAAACAAAATCCTTGATTTCATTTGTAATGTGAGGAATTACCTGAACCGTGGACCCCAAATATTCTCCGCGGCGTTCTTTGTTTAAAACGTTCCAGTATACTTTACCGGTTGTAAGATTTGAAAACTTGTTTAAATCTTCGTCTATGAATCTTTCATAATGTCCGAGATCAAGGTCGGTTTCGGCGCCGTCCTCTGTCACATAAACCTCTCCGTGCTGATACGGGCTCATAGTGCCGGGGTCAACATTTATATAAGGATCAAGTTTTTGCGCTGCAACTTTAAGGCCTCTGGATTTTAAAAGTCTTCCGAGAGATGCGGCCGTTATGCCTTTTCCGAGCCCCGAAACGACTCCTCCCGTTACAAATATAAATTTTGTCATTTTTTTATTCCTTTCAAAAATCAATTTTCGTATGTTTTTATAATTCCTTCGGCAATATCTTTTTTCGTCATTCTTGTATCCATGGCTTGTTTTTCGATAAGCCGGTGGGCTTCGGTTTCGGACAGCGACATATTTTGAATAAGTACCCATTTTGCATGATTTATTATACGTATTTCTTCCATTTTCTCTTCAAGCGACGCTCTTTTTCTTTCTACCTTTTTGAAACGTTCCTGCATCGCATACATGTTTTTTAATATTTGATGCACAACCGGAAGAGATGTGGGTTTTGATAAAGTAAAAATGCCGAAATCTATTACTTTATCCGTGACTTCATCATACAAGTCGCTCTTTACAAACATTAAGACTCCGCTTTTCGAATCTGCGGCAATATCAAGCGCAAGTTTTGTTCCGAAATCATCGGAAAGCGGAGTGTTTATAAGGACTATATCAAAAGTTTGGTTAATAAGTTTTCTTTGCGCCTCTCCCGCACTTTTAACGGTTATAACGGGACCAAATTCATTTTCCGGGAGCAGCGGCTGAATATTTGCAGAAAATTTTTCAAAGGAAGACACGATAAGAACGCTGTAAGTGTATTCTTTAAAAAGCATGCTTGCTCCTTTCAAAAAATTATTTGCAATAGAAATTGATTATTTTCTCCGGCAAAACTTTATTTACAAATTTTCCGGCAGCAGCCTTCTGTTTTGCCTGCAAAAGTGTTTCCGGAAGTTTTTCGTAATTTTCCTGTTCGCCGCAAGACAGAGCGAATAAATCTTTGTCCGATTCCTCCGGAGGCTTTTCTTTTCCTTCTATGCCTTCAAGCACCGCATGTATAATGAGAGCAAAGGCAATGTAAGGATTTGCAAACGGGTCGGGAGAACGGAGTTCAAAACGTTTGTACTTGTCGCTTGCGGCGGGAATTCTTATTAATTGAGAACGGTTTTCATGAGACCATGAAACAAATTTCGGCGCTTTATCTTTTCCGAGCCTTAAATATGAATTTTCCGCGGGGTTCAAAAATACTGTCATTTCTGAAATTCTGTTCATGATTCCGGCGACAATACCAAAGAATAAATCTTTTTCAGAGCCGTTTTTCAGGCTTTGCACAGAAAGGTTTATATGAAAACTGTTTCCGGGTTTATCAGGGATAGGTTTCGGGGAAAAGTCGGCACACAAACCGTTTCTTGCGGCGATTGTTTTTACAACTGACAAAAAAGTGACGGCGTTGTCGGCAGCGCTTACGGGATCCGAAAAGCGAAAGTCGATTTCGTTTTGACCGGGACCTTCTTCATGATGGGAACTTTCGGGTTTTATACCCATCTGCTCAAGGGTAAGGCATATTTCGCGGCGGATATTTTCTCCTTTGTCCATGGGAGCAATATCCATGTAGCCTGCATTGTCAAACGGAACGCTTGAAGGCGAACCGTTATCGTTCTGTTCAAAAAGATAAAATTCAAATTCCGAGCCGAATGAAAATGTATATCCTTTGTCAAATGCGTATTTTACGGATTCTTTCAATATTCTTCTTGAGTCAAGTTCAAACGGTTTGCCGTCCGGATACAATATTGAGCAGAACATTCTTACAACTCTTCCGTGTGCCGGTCTCCATGGAAGCACAACAAGAGTGGAAGGCTCTGGGAAAAGCAGGAGATCGGAATGAACATTTCCGCCGAACCCCTTTATCGCGGAGGCGTCTATTCCGATACCGTATTCAAAAGCTTTTTCAAGTTCATCAGGCATAATAGAAATGTTTTTTTGATTTCCGAGTGCATCGCAAAAGGCAAGACGGATAAATTTCACGTCTTCTTCACTTACATATTGCAAGACTTCCTTTTTTGTATAAATCACTTTTTAATCCTCTCTTTCTTTAATTTGCGACATACATTCTTTTGAACGGGTTTTTCGTGTCGGGCAGAACGACTGTAAAATCCGACTCTAAAATTTTATCCGCGCAAAGATCAAAAACTTTGCAGAATTCTGATATAAGACCGTAAATTTCTTTTTTTTCTTCGCTGGAGGCAAGATGAGTCGTTACCTGCTTCGGAAAGTCAATGTTATCGCATTTGCCTTTAAGATACATTTTTCCGCCGTGCATTCCCGTGCAAGGGAAATTTCCCACGATGTTTTTTTCACCGGCGCCGATTCCGAGAACAATAATTGTTCCGCCGGCCTGATATTCTCCGAGAAAACTTCCGGCAACGCCTCCTATTATAAGGGCAGGATTTTTATCTTCATAGGCTTTCATGTGAATTCCGGCTCTGTATCCTGCGTCTTTTTCAATAAAAATTTTTCCGCCGCGCATGGCATAGCCTGCGGCATCTCCGACATTTCCGTGAATGAAAATCTTTCCGTCGTTCATGGTATCGCCGACGGCGTCCTGAGCATTGCCGAAAACAGAAATTTCCGCGCCGTTGAGATATGCACCGAGAGCATTTCCCGGAACGCCTGAAATTTTGATTTTTTTGCCGCAAAGTCCGCTGGCAATAAATCTTTGACCGAGACATTTTGTAATCTCAATGTCTTCTTCGGAATTTCTTATAATTTCATTAAGTTTTTTAAAGTCTAAATTTTCTGTATTTATTAACATTCTATCACATCTCCTGATTTTTTTCTACAGTATTCTTTGAAAAAACGAAAAAGCAATTGTTAATATGATAAAATAATGCTTATTTTACGGTTTTTATTCTCCGGCATGCGATATTCCGAGGATTTCAAGTTCTTTTTCATTCAGTCCGATACCGCGGAGCATAAGACGATTGCCTCTTAAGGCTTCAACCGAGTTTATTCCCATGCCACCCATAAGTTCGGTTATTTCATGCTTCCACGCGTTTATAAGATTTACAAGACGCATGCATCCGATATCCGGGTCAAGCCTTTTTACAAGTTCGGGTATTTGCGTTGCAATACCCCAGTTGCATTTTCCGCTTTGGCATGTCCTGCAAAGATGGCAGCCAAGTGCGATAAGTGCGCCTGTGGCAATGTAACACGCGTCGGCGCCGAGTGCTATCGCTTTTACGACATCGGAAGAATTTCTTATGCTTCCACCGACAACAAGCGACACATTGTTTCTTATCCCTTCTTCGCGGAGACGTTTGTCAACGCTTGCAAGTGCAAGTTCAATCGGTATTCCGACGTTATCACGTATCCTCGTAGGAGCAGCGCCTGTTCCGCCGCGGAATCCGTCAATTGCGATTATATCGGCGCCGCTTCTTGCAATTCCGCTTGCAATTGCCGCAATGTTGTGTACTGCCGCAACTTTTACTATAACCGGTTTTTTATATTCTGTCGCTTCCTTTAAGGAGTATACAAGCTGCCTTAAATCTTCTATTGAATATATATCGTGATGAGGTGCGGGGGAGATGGCGTCCGAACCTTCCGGAATCATTCTTGTTTTTGAAACATCTCCGACAATTTTTTTGCCGGGCAAGTGTCCTCCGATACCCGGCTTTGCGCCCTGCCCCATTTTTATTTCAATGGCGGCGCCGGCTTCGAGGTAATCTTTATATACGCCGAATCTTCCGGATGCTACCTGCACTATCGTATTTTCTCCGTATACGTAAAAATCTTCGTGAAGTCCGCCTTCGCCCGTGTTGTAAAATGTTCCGAGTTCCCGCGCCGCGCGCGCAAGAGAAGCATGGGCATTGTAACTTATGGAGCCGTAACTCATCGCAGAAAACATAATCGGCACCGAAAGTTCAAGCTGAGGGGAGGTTTTGCATATTATTTTACCGTCTTTGTCCCGTTGTATTTTATCTGGTTTTTTACCGAGAAAAACCTTTGTTTCCATAGGTTCGCGCAAAGGGTCGATTGACGGATTCGTAACCTGCGATGCGTTTATAAGAATCTTGTCCCAATAAACCGGAAACGGTTTTGGATTTCCCATTGAAGAAAGAAGTACTCCTCCGCTGTCCGCCTGTTTGTATATTTCTTTTACGGCGTATTCCGGCCAGTTCGAATTTTCGCGCATTGCACAGTCGGTTTTTACGATTTTAAGCGCTCTTGTCCTGCACATGCAAACGCATCGCTGACAGTTCACGCATTTGCTTTCATCGCTCAGCATTACATTTTTTTCCGCGTCATAATAATGAACGTTGTTTGCGCATTGTTTTTCACAGACGCGGCATTTTGTGCATCTTGATTCATTTCTTATAACTTCAAATTCAGGGTAAATGTAATTTATTGCCATTAAAATGCGCCTTCTTTCACTTTTATGATGACGGGCTTGCCGCCGGCAGGATAGTAAATGTTCTCGACATCGGGTTCCATTACGCGCACAGCAGCCTCTTCGCTTGAAATGTAAACCATGTCGCCTTTTTCGCCGACAACCATGCTGCGAAGTTTAAGCCTGTCGTTAAGAGCCATAAGTCCGCCGTTGAATCCGAGTATTATGGAAAACGGACCTGTAATGAGAAGATTTCCGAATACGCATCTTAAATATTTCAAAAGTTCACGGTCTTCTCTTTTTTCAATAGTGCTCCAGAATGGCGCCGCAATAACAGACGCTGTTTCCTCAAGCGAAAGTCCCTGTTTTCTCAATAGGTAATCAGCAATGTATGTAATAACTTCGGTATCGGTTTTAAGTGTGCACTTATATCCGAACATTTCAATAAAACGCCTGTTTGCGTCGTAAGAGGATATTTCTCCGTTATGAACTACGGTGTAGTCAAGAAGTCCGAACGGATGGGCGCCTCCCCACCAGCCGGGAGTGTTTGTCGGATATCTTCCGTGCGCTGTCCATAAGTATCCGCTGTATTCTTCAAGCCTGTAAAATTCACCAACATCTTCGGGAAAGCCTACAGCCTTGAACGCCCCCATGTTTTTTCCGCTTGAGAACACGTACGTTCCGTTAAAATCCGAGTTTATTTTTATAACGATTCTTGCGACAAATTCTTTTTCATCAAGCTGCAGACGCGCAAGAACCGACTGAAAAGGAGAAATAAAATATCTCCATATCAAAGGCTCGTCGGTTATTCTTTTGTGTTTTCTTGTAGGGATCGGTTCTGCTTTTACAATTTCAAAGTTTTCTTTTAAAAACTGCTCGCACTCGCTTTTTGAAATATTGTCCTTAAAAAAAATATGAAAAGCATACAAATCCTTATATTCGGGATATATTCCGTAAGCGGCAAACCCTCCGCCGAGACCGTTGCTCCGGTCATGCATAGGACGCATGCTTTCTATTATTTTTTCACCGTTCATTTTGTTTCCGCTGCGCGAAATCATGGCCGATATTGCGCATCCGGACGGTATTCTTACCTGGCCTTCCAATTGCCCCATAATATTTCACCCTTTTTTAAAAATAAAAAAAAGATGTCTGTTTTGAGTGCAAAACACCCAAAAGCAAACATCTTTGTTTACATTAGAGATATTATAGCATGGCTTTTTTAATATGTCAATACTTTATGAAAAAATCATTTCATCAAATCCGAAAGAGTTTTGCCGCCGAGAAAATCGGTTACGGTTTTCTGAAGTTCGATCCATAGTTTTAACGTTTTGCAGCTTTCTTTTCTCGGACATGGCTTTGCGTCATGGGCAAGACAGGCAACGGGAGCAAGATCGCCTTCGGTAAGCCTTAATATATCTCCGACATTATAGTCTTGTGCGGGCTTTGTAAGACGGTAGCCGCCGCCTTTCCCGTGAATGCCTTCCACAAGATTGTTTTTTGTAAGTATCGGCATTATGCGTTCGATATACTTTAAAGATATTTCCTGCCGTGCGGCAACATCTTTCATAGGTATATAACCGTTGCCGTAATGTTCGGCAAGGTCAATCAAAACCCGCAGAGCGTATCTTCCGCGTGTGGAAATCATCATGGCAAAATACCCCGGTTATCAGTCTGCAAAAAGAGGAGTTGATAAATATCTGTCGCCGGTATCGGGGAGCAGGACAACTATTGTCTTTCCGATGTTTTCGGGACGCTTTGCAAGTTCTATTGCCGCAAAGAGCGCAGCGCCCGAGGAAATGCCGACAAGAACGCCTTCGCTTCTTCCTATAAGTTTTCCTGTTTCGAACGCATCTTCATTTGAAACCCCGATAATTTCGTCGTATATTTTTGTGTTAAGAACCGATGGTACGAAGCCTGCGCCGATACCCTGAATTTTATGAGGACCGGCAACACCTGTTGCAAGAACTGCGGAAGAAGAGGGTTCAACGGCAACAACTTTTATATCAGGATTTTTTTCCTTTAAATATTCTCCGGTTCCTGTAATGGTTCCGCCCGTTCCGACGCCTGCGACAAATATGTCGACTTTACCGTCGGTATCTTCAAAAATTTCGGGACCTGTTGTATTGTAGTGCGCTTTGGGGTTCGCTTTGTTTTCAAACTGCGCCGGAATAAAACTTCCCGGATTTTCTTTTGCAAGTTCATTTGCTTTCTCTATTGCGCCTTTCATTCCCTTGCTTCCGTCGGAAAGCACAAGTTCGGCGCCGTATGCCTTCATGAGTTGTCTGCGTTCAACCGACATTGTATCGGGCATTACGATTATTATGCGGTAGCCTCTCGCTGCCGCAACCGAAGCAAGTCCTATTCCCGTGTTTCCGCTTGTGGGTTCTATGATTACGGAATCTTTTGTCAGTTTTCCCGACGCTTCGGCGTCGTCAAGCATCGCTTTTGCAATACGATCTTTTACCGAACCTGCGGGATTGAAATATTCAAGTTTTGCAAGTATTTTTGCTTTCAAGTCAAATTTTTTCTCGATATGTGTAAGTTCAAGAAGAGGGGTTTTTCCTATTAACTGATCTGCGGAAGTGTAAATTTTTGACATAACTGTTATCTCCTTACTTAATTGGTTTTTAAAAATTTAATTGACTATATTATACTCCATTTACCTACTTTGTCAATAGGTAAATCAAAAAAATTAAAAAATTTTTTAAAAGGTATTGACAAAGCAAAAAATAGGGTGTATAATGCAACGCATAAGGCAAGGATGCCAAGAGGAATGAGATTCCTTAGATATCCTTGTCTTTTTTTATTTCAGAAACAGAAAGGTTGATAAAAAGATGGTAACAGTACCGGAAATGTTCGGAAGCAATGTGTTTGATGACAGACAGATGAAAGCAAGGCTTTCGGAAAATGTTTATAATTCAATCAGAAAGACAATTGAAGAGGGTAAACAGCTCGACATATCGCTTGCAAATGCTGTTGCCTCGGCAATGAAAGACTGGGCGGTAGAAAAGGGAGCAACCCATTATACGCATTGGTTTCAGCCTATGACCGGCGTTACTGCCGAAAAGCACGACAGTTTTATTTCACCGGCGCCCGACGGCGGAGTAATTATGGAGTTTTCCGGAAAAGAACTGATAAAAGGCGAACCTGACGCTTCGTCTTTTCCGTCAGGAGGACTGCGTGCGACGTTTGAGGCAAGGGGATATACCGCGTGGGATCCTACATCTTTTGCCTTTATAAAAGATAAAACTCTTTGCATACCGACTGCCTTCTGCTCATATACAGGCGAAGCGCTTGACAAAAAAACTCCTTTGCTTAGGTCTATGGCGGCGCTTAATAAGCAGGCGCTGAGAATTTTAAAACTTTTCGGAAATGACAGCGTTCATATGGTAAGGACTTCGGTAGGCCCCGAACAGGAATATTTTCTTATTGATAAGGAAATGTTTGATAAAAGACATGACCTTATATATACAGGCAGAACGTTGTTCGGAGCAAGACCTCCGAAAGGGCAGGAAATGGATGACCACTACTTTGGAATAATAAAACCCAGAGTTGCGGAATTTATGAAAGACCTGAACGAGGAACTCTGGAAACTCGGAATACTTGCAAAGACCGAACATAATGAGGTAGCGCCTGCTCAGCATGAACTTGCGCCGATCTATTCTACAACGAATATTGCAACCGACCATAACCAACTTACAATGGAAGTTATGCAGAAAGTTGCGTCAAAACACGGACTTGTATGCCTTTTGCACGAAAAACCTTTTGCAGGTGTTAACGGAAGCGGAAAGCATAACAACTGGTCTATTTCAACAGATACCGGGGCAAATCTTCTCACACCGGGTGAAACTCCGTACGAAAACGCGCAGTTCCTGCTTTTCCTTGTAGCGGTTATAAAAGCTGTCGACGAGTATCAGGATTTGCTCAGAATTTCAGTTGCAACTGCAGGAAATGACCACAGGCTCGGGGCAAACGAAGCACCTCCCGCAGTAATCTCAATTTTCCTTGGGGAAGAACTTGAGGCAGTATTGAAAGCCATTGAAACAGATACCGAGTACTTGGGAGGAAAGAAATCGAAAATGAAACTCGGAGTAGATATTCTTCCTGAGTTTAAGAAAGATACTACCGACAGAAACAGAACAAGTCCGTTTGCGTTTACCGGAAACAAATTCGAATTCCGTATGCTTGGTTCTTCAAACAGTATAGCGTGCGCGAATATTATGCTTAACGGAGCCGTTGCCGAAGTGCTTAAAGAATTTGCGGATAAACTTGAGAACGAAGACGACTTTGAAAGTTCGCTTCATGACCTTATAAAGAAAACAATAAAAGAGCATAAGAGAATAATTTTCGGCGGAAACGGTTACGGCGAAGACTGGATGAAGGAAGCCGAGAAGAGAGGGCTTTCAAATTACAAGACAACGGCAGACTGTATGCCTCATCTTCTTGATAAAAAGAATGCGGATATGCTTATCTCAAACAAAATATTTACAAAACCGGAACTTGAATCAAGATGCGAAATAATGCTTGAAAATTATGTAAAAACGGTAAACATAGAAGCACAGACTATGACAGATATGGCAAAAAAAGAAATTTTGCCCGCCATCGAAAAATATGTTTCAAGCCTTGTAACTTCACTTACAAGAAAGAAAAAACTGGCGCTTGATATTCCGTCGAGATACGAAAATGCACTTATTACAAAATTGTCATCGCTTGAGGATTTGATTTATGACAGAACCGAAGAACTTGAAAAAGCAACGTCCGAACTTAAAAATATCGGCGGCGTTGAAAAACAATCGGAATTTGTAAGGGACAGCATACTTGTGAAAATGACTGCGCTCAGAGTTGCGGCAGATGAAGCCGAAACATTGACTGACAGTAAATATTGGCCGTTCCCGACCTACGGAGAACTGCTTTTCGGCGTAAGATGATTTTATGGAAGAAGAGATAATTATATGCGCGATTATTCGAAAGAAACCGAAAAAAGAGTTGAATTTATAAAAAAATGCGTTGAAAATTCCGGTGCGGACGGGATAGTCTATGGCAACAGCGGCGGAAAAGACAGCGCTCTTGTGGGAATATTGTGCAAAATGGCATGCGGCAATACCGTCGGCATTATAATGCCGTGCGAGTCGTCAAGAAACTTCGGGCAGGATATGAAAGACGGGCTTGAAGTTGCGGAAAAATTCGGTATTGAAACAAGGGTTGCGGACCTTACGGGAATAAAAAAATCTTTTGCCGAAACCCTCTCCGGCATTGCAAAAATAAATACAAAAGCGTCAGTAAACATAAATCCGCGTATACGTATGACAATGCTATATTCCGTTGCGGCCTGCGAGAATCGTCTTGTTGCGGGAACCGGGAACAAGAGCGAAGGTTATATGGGATATTTTACTAAGTGGGGCGACGGCGCGTATGACTTTAATCCTATAGCAGATCTTACGGTTACGGAAATTTACGACTTTCTGAAATATCTCGGCGCGCCGGACTGCGTTATCTCAAAAGCACCGTCGGCGGGATTGTTTGACGGACAGACAGACGAGGGCGAGATGGGGATAAGTTATTCGGATATAGACGAATTTTTGCTTTGCGGAAAAGCAAGCAAGGAAAATCTTGAAATTCTGAATCGGTTTCATAAGGCAAGCGAGCACAAAAGAAAAATGCCGCTGTGCTTTGATGACGAAACTTAATAAAATTAAAAGCGTTTGAATCGGGAGAAGTAATGCAAAATTCCTTCATAAGCGAGTACGGGGCGGTGAGAGCCGTGTAAGTAAAGTTTTGCATGAATAACACCAGGTGAAGCTGCAAACTGAAAAAAGCGAAGGGCTTTTAGTAGGCGCGCCGCAGGCTATGCGTAAAATAGCGGCTGTACGACAGTATAATGTTATGGCAGCAAAATAAAAAGTATAAAAATAGGTGGTACCGCAGGTTACAGCGCTTGCCCTATGAACAAGCTGAATTTTATTTTCGGAGGAAATTTACATGTGTTCTATTATGGGTTACAGCGGAAGCGGCATCTCTCTTGAACTGTTTAAAAAAGGTTTTGAAAAGACGATTTCAAGAGGACCCGACGCATCAAGAATTGTAGATACGGGAAAAGGATATCTGGGATTTCACAGACTTGCGATAATGGATCTCGACATGAGCGGCATGCAGCCGTTTTCATGCGGCAAGAGTTTTGTTGTGTGCAACGGTGAAATTTACGGTTTTGAGAAAATAAAGGATAAGTTATCGTCAAAATATACATTTTGCAGCAGTTCCGACTGCGAAGTACTGCTGCCAATGTACTTTGAATACGGTACAGACATGTTCAAAATGCTTGATGCGGAGTTTGCACTTATTATTTTTGACGGAGAAAAACAAGAGTATATAGCGGCGCGCGATCCTATCGGCATACGTCCTTTGTATTACGGGTATGACAAACAAAAGAACATTGTGTTTGCAAGCGAACCCAAAAATATTGTCGGAATATGCGAAAAGGTTATGCCTTTCCCTCCGGGACATTATTATAAAAACGGCGAGTTTGTTTGCTACAGCGATATTGCTCATGTTGAAAAAGTATGCCATGACAATATCGGCACTGTATGCAAAAATATACATGATAAATTGGAAAAAGGTATAGAAAAAAGACTTGTTGCCGACGCAAAGGTAGGATATCTTTTGTCGGGTGGTCTTGATTCGTCGCTTGTGTGCGCGGTTGCCGCACGGAAAAGCCGGGAGCGCATTAAAACTTTTTCGATAGGAATGAGCGAAGATGCGATTGACTTAAAATACGCAAAGCAGACAGCCGAATATATCGGCAGCGACCATACAGAGGTAATTATAACAAAAGACGATGTTCTCGGCTGTCTTGAGCATGTAATCGAAATTTTGGGAACATATGACATAACGACTGTAAGGGCAAGTATCGGAATGTACCTTTTGTGCAAATATATTCATGAAAACACCGATATCCGCGTACTTCTGACGGGAGAAATTTCCGATGAACTTTTCGGCTACAAATATACGGATTTTGCTCCGACGCCGGATGAATTTCAGAAAGAATCGGAAAAGCGCGTAAGAGAACTTCATATGTATGATGTTCTTCGTGCTGACAGATGCATTTCCGCAAACTCGCTTGAAGCCCGCGTGCCATTCGGAGATCTTGATTTTGTAAAATATGTAATGTCGGTTGATCCCGCAATTAAGATGAATGTTTATGGCAAGGGCAAATATCTTTTAAGGAAGGCTTTTGAGGGAGGATACCTTCCCGAAAATATTTTGTACCGCGAAAAGGCGGCGTTTTCGGATGCCGTAGGACATTCTATGGTATGGTACCTGCAGGAATTTGCGAATAACTACTACACTGACGGTGAATATGAACAAAAACGCATGCAGTATACTCATGCGCGTCCATTCACAAAAGAATCTCTGCTTTACAGGGAACTTTTTGAAAAGCACTATGAAGGACAAAGCGATATGGTAGTTGACTTCTGGATGCCGAATAAGTCGTGGAAGGGCTGTGATGTGAACGACCCGTCGGCAAGATTTCTTTCAAACTACGGCGACAGCGGAATTTGATTTTATATAAAAAGGAGAAACATAAAGTTTCTCCTTTTTTCGTTGTAAAATAAGGCTAAATCGGTGACATTTTTCGAACTTCGCGAGGTGTTAAGCCCGTATGAAGACGTAAAACTTTTCTGAAATATGAAGATGAACTGAACCCCAGTTTTTCACTGACTGCTTCAACGGACAGGTCGGTTGTTTCAAGAAACTGTATTGCCATTTCACAGATAACTTTTTGTCTTGCATAATTCGGAGAATATCCGAGGGAAGTTTTGAATGCGCCGTAAAGGGAAGATTCGCTGACGCCGCATTTTTCAGCTACCATTCCTATGCTTTGAAAAGGGTTTGCATTTATCGCTTCGAGTGCCGCCTCGGCTACGGGACTGATAGGACTGTTTATGTATTCGAATTTGTTCTCAAGTTCACCGAGCAATATGTAGAGAGCTCCTATAGAGCATGAAGTTACACTGTGATCCGAAACAATGCGTCCAAAATAATTCATAGCGGATTTATTGAAAAAAAGTTTTTGCACAGCGGGCTTTTTTCCATTCCGCAGCGGCAAAAATTCAAACCCCAGCGAATGCCAGCAAACTTCCCCGTTTTCGGGATACCAGTATGAGTGATATTTACAGCCGAGCGGGATAAAAAACGGCTCGTTTTCCCGGAAAATAAGCGTTTTATCTTTCGTTACCAGTTTTACAGATCCGTTTATAATCATTCCGATGTAATTTTTCAAAGCCCCCGGCGCTTTACTGCAATCGGTGTGGTGCTCTTTTGAAAATACTAATTTTGTAAAATGAAAACTGTTAAAGAATTGTTGATCATTCAACCCATATCACCCCATGTTTTCTTGTAGAATATTACCTTCTTTTTAAAAGTATACTGTATTGCGGCACATTTTGTCAAGTGCTATAATTGGTTTATCGGATATGGATTAATGATGAAAATAAAATCATTTCCGCCGGATCCGGTCAGATGGGGTGAAATAAAAATGAAAAAGATCAAAATAGCGCAAATAGGGACCAGTGAATACAGCCACGGAAATTTCATTTTTAACAGTTTAAAAAAACAAAGCGATGTTTTTGAGATTGCAGGTTTTGCAATGCCTGAGAACGAAAAAGAAAAATTTCCGACAAAAATGGCTGATTTTGAGGGATTTACCGAACTTACGGTTGAGGAGATTTTGAATGATCCGGAAATAGAAGCGGTTGCAGTCGAAACGGAAGAACGGTATATTACAAAATATGCGCTTGCGGCGGCTAATGCCGGCAAGCATATCCATATGGAAAAACCCGGAGGCAGTTGCCTTGCGGATTTTGAAAAAATGATTTCTGTAATGAAGTCAAATCAAAAGGTTTTCCATACCGGATACATGTATAGATACAACCCGTATGTTTCCGAATTGCTTGAGAGAATAAAAAGGGGCGAACTCGGAGACATAACCTGCGTTGAGGCTCAGATGAACTGCGAGCATTCGAGAGAAACGCGAGAATGGCTGGGCGAATATAAAGGAGGGTCTCTTTTCTTCCTTGGCTGCCATCTTATAGATCTTGTATTGCTGATAAAAGGAATGCCAAAACGTATAATTCCGTTCAATAAGACAACAGGTCTATACGATATCAAGGCTGAAGATTTCGGAATGGTACTTTTTGAATATGACAACGGCGTTTCGTTTGTAAAAGTTAATTCAACCGAAAAGGGCGGATATGCAAGACGGCAACTGGTTGTGGCGGGAACAAAAGAAACAGTCGAATTGAAGCCGATTGAAATGTTTGTCCCGGGAGGTCAGTTTACCACCAAAACAGAGTACACATCTTCGGATTGGGAAGACAGGGGAGTAACCGTTGACAGCCCGATTTATGATCGCTATGACCCGATGATGTATTCATTTGCGCAAATAATTCGCGGCGAAACAGAAAATCCGTATACATACGAATATGAACTTGAACTTTATAAAACTATACTTAAAGCATGTGGGGTGGCAGAATAAAATGGTTGAGAGAAAAAAAGTATTATTGATAGCCGGCGGCGGAACACTTGGCACCTATGCCGCAAAAGAACTTTTAAGACTTGGCTGCGATGTCGATGTGATTTGTCCCGAAGAAAAAATTTCGGATAATGAACACTTGAAATTTTACCGTGAATATGCAACCATAGAATTTTTGGAAAAACTTTTCGAAAAAAATCGTTATAACGGTATTGTGAATTTTTTGCATTATAAGAAAGTTGAGGATTATAAACCGTATCATAAATTGTTATCGGAAAATACCGATCATTTGATATTTCTTTCTTCGTACAGAGCATATGCCGACCTGCAGCACCCGATAACCGAAGAAGCACCGTTGCTTGCAGACGTTATTAAAGATGACGAGGAGTTTTTAAGAACAGAGGATTACGCTTTGCCGAAGGCAGCCTGTGAGAAGTTTCTCAGAGAAGAATCGGAAACCAAAAACTGGACGGTTGTGCGACCTGTAATCTCCTCATCAGACAAAAGATTCGATTTGGTAACGATTTCCGGTCATGAAATACTTGACGCTGCGAAAGAAGGAAAAACGCTCCTTTTGCCGGAGGCTACACGAAATATTACGGCAGGTGTTGATTGGGCCGGAAATACCGGAAGACTTATAGCCGATTTGCTTTTTAAGGAAGGCGTATTTTGTCAGGCATACACGGTGTCATCTGCTCAGAATTTAACATGGGGCCAAGTTGCGGATATATATGAAAGACTTACGGGAGCAAAATTCAAGTGGACGACTACCGAAGAATATATAAATTCCGGTCATGGAGGGTATATTTTGAAGTATGACAGACTCTATGACCGAAAGATAGACAATTCAAAAATATTGAAAGCGACCGGACTTAAAAAAGATGATTTCACTTCTCTCGAAGACGGAATAAAAATCGAACTTGAAAAAGTCCGCGCTCAGCAGAATAATAAAAAATAACCGTTTTAGGGGAGAAAAAATGAAAGCAATACTTGTAAATGAAGATAAATCTTTGAGATGGGACGACGTACCGGATCCGGTTTTGGGAAATGACGACTGCCTTGTTAAAATTGAGGCGGCGGCGCTGAACAGAGCAGATTTAATGCAGCGTGAAGGCGATTATCCGCCCCCTCCCGGATGCCCCGACTGGATGGGTCTTGAAATAGCCGGAACAATAGTTGAGATTGCAGACGGCGCAAAAAGCAAATCCAAATGGAAAATAGGGGATAAGGTATGCGCGCTTTTAGGCGGCGGCGGTTATGCGCAGTTTGCCAACGTAAAGTATGATATGCTTATGCCGGTTCCGGAAAACTGCTCTATGATTGAGGCTGCTGCAATGCCTGAGGCATTTGCAACCGCGTATTTAAACCTGTTTATAGAAGGCAAAATTAAAAGAGGCAACACGCTTTTGATGAATGCGGGTGCGAGCGGACTTGCGAGTGTTATAATACCTATGGCAAAGGCGTTCGGAGTAAGAGTTATAACAACTGTACTTACTGATGAAATTTCAAACAACATAAAACATTTAAATGCCGACCGTGTAGTGGTTACAACTAAAGAGGATATTGCAGAAGTGTTAAAGGAAGAACTTGAAAACGGTCACGGCGTTGATGTTGCGATAGACTGCCTCGGCGGTGAGATAATGGGTAAGTGCATACATTACTTGACTCATGGTGCAAGGTGGATAATGATAGCGGCATTGGCAGGACAAAAAACCGAGATAGATCTTAAAAACATATATGTAAGAAATGTAAGAATAATCGGCAGCACTCTGCGTTCAAGAACGCCTGAAACAAAGGCGGAGATACTTGCTGATTTGGTGCGCGATGTGTGGCCCAAGGTATCGTCAGGCGAAGTCAGACCTACTATCTACAAGGTTTTGCCGATAACAGAGGCAGAAGCGGCGCATGACATACTTTATCGGGGCGAGAATGTCGGAAAAGTTGTTTTGAAGCTTTGATTTTTTTAAAACTTGTGTGATTGATAGTTTGTTTATTCCTGATACGAGAAAATATATAGAACACGTTAAAGGCACGCAGGTTTTGCAGTTCCAAACCCCGGCTTATAGATTAAAAAATAAAAATTTTACTTTCCGAAGCGTTTAAAAAACAGAGTATTTTCATGAAAATATTCCGTATGCGCTGACGGTTGAAATGGTAAAAAAATAACACAAACCAAAAATATAGCCGACTAAATCGTATATTTTTATTTGATCCTCTTTTGCATTGCAATGTGCCCGCAAAAGAGGATTTTTATTGGCTGATATTGGTTTTATTTGCTGCATGCCATTAGATTTTGCATGATTTTCATTAATGACGGAAAAAGTTTTTAAGTTTTCTTCATATATTGATGTTTTTCTATGTTTCTCTTGCATATTAAAATATTTTGTGCTACAATAAAATTAAATATTAAAATATAATTTACAATAATCGTAAAGGCTGCTGCAAAGCGGCTTTTCCAAAACATATTAGTTAGCATATTCTAACTGAAATTCGGCGCGTGCCTAAAAATGACGCCTGAAATTAAAAAAAGCGGAATGTGAAAAAGGGGAGGTAATATGGGGGAGAATGAAAAACTTTCCGGAGTTTCAAAAACTATGCTGCAAACCGTTTACGCAAGGGCAAAGGAAAGCAGTACGCGCGGTGTTGTTCGTGATGAAAAAGCAGAAGAAATTGTCGGCAGACTTGATTGTGACTTTTCCCTTGCGGACAGGGACTTTGCAATGCGCAGCGGCGTTGTTGCCCGCACAGTTGTACTTGACCGGATGGTGTCGGAGTGGATATCGAAAAACCCCGGCGCTGTGGTAGTAAATATAGCGTGCGGACTGGACACCCGGTGTTATAGAATGCGAGGGTATACTAGCTGGTATAATCTGGACCTTCCGGAAACCATAGAAATTAGAAAAAAATTTCTGCCCGAAAGCGGCACAATTTCGCAGATTGCCATGTCTGCAATGGATGATTGGGGAAGCAAAATTCAAGAATCCGGCGCGCCGGTTCTTATCATTATTGAAGGTTTGACAATGTATTTGAACGAGTATGACGTTAAACGCATTTTTTCGGTTATAACAGGTCGATTCGAGATCGCGACGGTCTTTGTTGAAACGATGAATCCGCTGATTGTGAAACATTTCAGAGAAAAATCCATTGAGGGAAGCAATGCAAAATTTACATGGGGAATAAAAGACGGCAAAACTCTTGCCGGGTTATTGAACGGATTTCGGTTTGTTGAAGAGCACAGTCTTGCCGAAGGCATGGCCGAGTTTATTCCGATTTATAAGTTCCTCAGCAAAATCCGGTTTGTACGAAATATTTCCAACAAAATTGTTGTTTTGGAGAAATGATATGAAATACTTTGAATTCGAAAAAGAAAACCCCGAAGAATTTTCAAAGAAAGTACAGGCGGCGCACAGACGCTCTGCAGAGAGGTGATAGATATGTCAAAAAAAGTTACTGAATTTCAGAAAAAAGAAATGAGCAAAATGTATCGCGGCAAGGAGATTTTCAAGCCCTTGAACACAGGATGGATAAATGAAAACATCGCTTGTGTCCGCGAATGGGTGGCGAATATCTTCTTTTATCGCAAAGGTGACAATACTATTATGATTGATGCGGGATATAATTACGACCGGCTGGAAGAGAAAATGGGCTGGCTTGATATTTCTCCGGAATCTGTCCGGCATATTCTGATTACTCATCAGGACACTGACCATGTGGGTGCAGTTGAGGCTGACAGTCCCGGTTTATTTAAAAAAGCAAAATTGTATATAGGCGAAACGGAAAATCGGTATCTTACAGGCGAAGTCCGCCGCAAAGTCATTTATCATCTTTATAAATTGCCGCAGGTAACAATAAACAACAATAAGAAACTTCTCAAGGACGGTGAAATGTTCCGTATCGGAGATATTGAAATCAAATGTTTTCTTGTTCCCGGACACACATGGGGACATATGGTATATCTTATTGACAATAAATATCTGTTTACCGGCGATACGTTGTGGTTCGGTGCGGACGGCGGGTATAGTTTTATTTCCGCGCTTGCCGAGAATAACAAACTGGCAGTCAGGTCGCTTGCCGTTCTTGAAGAAAAACTAAAACTAATGAATGTGCGTCCGCTGTTTATTACCGGTCATACCGGCTGGACGGATAATTTTGAGTTTGCATTTGCACATAAAAATGAAATCTGTTCTCCTTTTAAAAAGAAAGTACACGATCCATCGGCACCATACGATGCCTACGATGAGTCAGATGATACGGAAGAAAATGCGAGAAGCGGATTTTTAAAGGGGGTAGGAAGATGAAAGTTTATTCTTTTGGAGACAAATCAGCTCCGGTTATATTGCTGCTTCCCGGCACCTGCTGCCACTGGAAAGGCAACTTTGGCGGAGTTGTTCCGCTGCTTCAGACCGATTACCGTGTCCTTTGCGTCAGTTATGACGGGTTTGATGAAACCGAGCAGACAGAGTTTACTACCATGATTGATGAAACCGAAAAAATAGAAGAATATATAAAGCAGCACTGCGGCGGGCATATCAAGGCGGCGTACGGCTGCTCTCTTGGCGGATCTTTTGTAGGGCTGCTCGCGGCGCGCCGAAAAATTCATATGGACTACGGCATTCTCGGCAGTTCCGATCTTGACAACGCGTCAAAGTTTATGGCAAAATTGCAGACAAGTCTTCTTGTTCCGATGATTTATCCGCTGATACATGACGGCTGTATTAAAAATATATTTTTGAAAAAACGGCTCTCAAAGCGTGCGGAAAAGGCACCCGATTATGCGAACGCATTCATGAAAATGTTCGGCACCGCGCGGCCGTATGTAACGAAGAGGAACTGTAAAAATCAATATTACTCCGATCTTGTTACGACGCTTCCGGATAAGATTGATGTTCCGGGTACTAAGATTCACATTTTGTACGCTCTGAAAATGGGAGAAAAATACCGTGCGCGTTACCTTAAACACTTCGCATGTCCTAAGATTCATGAACAGAATTTGTATCATGAAGAACTTCTTGTTTGCTATCCCGAAAAGTGGACCCAACTTATAAAAAGCATTATTTTTCAAAGCGAGGAAACACAGTGAAAGATAAAGAAGTAAAGATAGACCGCACATGCCATGTGTTGTATACAAAATTATGCAAAAAGAAAATCCGGGAAAAGATCGCGCAGCATTACCCTGCGGAAAAGCAAGAAAAGGTGTGGGAACAGGTACAGCGGCAGTATGCGGATTTTCTTTCCGATTGGCGAGTTGATCTCGGAGGCAGCAAAAACTTCCACAACGGCAAGGGCGGCACATACGACTGTATTGCTCTTATGGCGTATTATGTTGTTTGCAGAAACGTGACAAGTCTTGATGAAATTGAAAAAATGGAAGGAAATTTGTTTCTCGGAGCGTTTCGAAAGATGAAATTTGTTGACTGCAACAAACCACTGTTCAAAAAACTGATGTACGGGGCATTTCAAAATGCCAAAAAACAGTGTGACAAGTGGGGCGATTTTAAGATGCATGTTGCTAATTTCGATCCTCAAAAACCGATTTACTATGAATTTACCGAATGCCCGACAGCTGAGTTTGCAAAAAAGCACGGACTGCTTGAAGTGATGCCTGCACTTTGCAATCCGGATTTTGAAGCGATGGAGTGCATTCATGCACGGCTTGTACGGAAGACAACATGCGCAAACGGCAATAGATGTGATTATACTATCGTCGGCGACCGCGATCCGTACTTGAAAGACCACGCAGAATATCGCGATGAGGCCGGATACAGGAGGAACAAATAAAATGATTTTTAAAGTTATTCCGGAGGGATTCATACTCGGTATTCTGCTTGTAATTGTATGCGCTGCAGGTATACGAAACGGCGCTGTCGGCATGGTATTTCTTTATAGTCCGAAAGTACAAAAGCGCAGCGTAGAACTTGGACAGACAACGTATGAAACAATCCGCCGCAATAAATTCATCTTTAAGGCCATTTGCATTCCGGGTTATATTTCCTATGTGCTTATTTGCGCTTATGCCGTGAACGGAGCGCGGAATTTTCCTGCGGGATTTTGGCAAATGTTTGTTATTTTGTCAATTATGAATTTGATTGACAGGTTTTTTGTTGATGATTTTTGGGTGGGGCACACAAATGCGTGGACGATTCCTGGGACGGAAGATCTTAAACCTTATATAGGTCCCAAAGACAAGTGCAAAAAGTGGATTTTCGGCACGTTCGGAGCGGCGGCAATTTCGGCGGTGCTTTCGGGAATTATGACGCTGTTTATTCGCTGAACGGGGGATTTTATGAAATACAAAATTGAAAAAAATTCCGTGCAGGAAACCTTGATTATTCCTTTGTACGCTAGAAAAATGTGCTCGGAACTGTATCCGGATATTTACTGTGATGAAAAGGCGGTTCGCTTGGTAAATGAAGTCGATTACGATTTTTCTGTTCTTGAGAAAAAATCAGAAAGTTTAATGCAGCGCTTCGGATTTCTTGAAGTTGCAATGAGGCAGAACGACATTGCTATCGAGGTGCGAAATTACCTGAAATCGCACCCGAAAGCGGCAGTTGTAAATCTCGGATGCGGGCTTGATAATACGGGACGAAACTGTAACAACGGGAAATGCAAAATTTATAACCTTGATTTTCCCGATGTAATAAAGGTGCGTGACGAACTGCTTCCCGCAGGCGAGCGTGAGGAAAATGTTCCGTGCAATCTCAATGACACGGCTTGGTTTGATAAAATCGACGCCTCCGGCGGCGCGGTGTTTTTTGCTTCCGGCGTGTTCTATTATTTTTTGAATGAACAGGTAAAAACGCTTGTGACGGCTATGAACAAAACGTTCCCGGGATGTGTTTTGTTGTTTGACGCCGCAAATAGAAAAGCGGTAAAACTCATGCTAAAAACATGGATAAAGGACGCGGCAATCAAAAATGTCGGCGCATATTTTGCAGTTTCCGACGCGAAAAGCGAACTTTGCGCATGGAACAGCCGTATGCAGGTTTCAAGCCGCGGCTATATGCTGGGTTACCATGATCTTCGCGACCCCTGCGTAAGCGGATTTTTCCGATTCCTTGCAAGGATAGGCGACACGATGATGAAAATGCAGATTGTAAGGATTGAATTTGGAGGAAAATGATGAAACACATTCATTTTGATATTGAATCTTACGGATTTTACGGCGCATACTGGACTTGCAAGACAAGTTCCGACTGCGCACTTATTGCCATGCTTGGCGACGATCCCGAGGATTATATGGCGCGTTCGGCAGTAAGGTGGCTTTTGAAACTCGGCATCAATGTAATGACAATGTCACCCGGGGAAAAAGATTACGGACATCATAACTATCCTTTGGAGCGTATCGAATCGGCAATTTTATGGCTTAAGGCGCATGGCAACCGTAAGGTCGGTATTGCAGGAGCATCCACTACGGGAACGCTTGCGCTGACAGCGGCGTCGCTGTTTCCGGAACTTACGCTTACAATTGCCATGACACCGAGCGATTTTGTGTGGCAGGGCTTTATGCAGGGTGAAAAGGACGGATGCCACGAGTGGCCGATTGAGGGCGAATCCCTGTTTTCTTATCATGGCAAGCCGCTGCCTTATATGCCTTTTTGCTATTCTCATCCGCAGTATTGGCATGTAATTTCCGAAGAGTCAAAAAGAACCGGAAATATGATTGCGTCACGAAAATTGTTTGACGATTCAGAGGCAGCACATCCGATAACTGAGGACGAATTCATTAAGATTGAGAATATCCGCGGGAAATTGCTTATGATAGGTGCCGAGGACGATGTTTTGTGGGACACGGCAAAATATATACGCCGCATGGAAAAACGGCTTTCGGATAAGAAACATGAATCATTGGCATGCGCTGCGGAATCGGCGGTTTACAAATACGGTACACATTTTGTTTTCCCTGAGGGGATGATGAAAATTATGCTCCCCGTGGGGTCGTCGCTTTTTGTAAAAATTGCTTTTTCAAGCGCGAAAAAGCATCCGAAAGAATGTAAAGAAACACGCATTGATATCGACCGCCGTATGACAAAGACAATAATTGAATGGAGGTGCGCCGAGTGAAGTATTTTGGAATGCCTGCAGGAATGTGGGGACTGTTTGCAGGTTCTTTTCGAAGGCAGCTTACAGCCGTTTTCGGTTATGACGAGGACACGGCGAAGAAAATAGTAAAAAAGGCAAAGCCAAAATATAAGGAGATTATTTCGGAATTGCCGGAATTTGAAAAAGGCGACAGATTCAAACTAAATATTGTCAACTGTGCCATGCTTTGCGCTTTTATTTTGTCAATGCCTCAAAGACCCGATGTTGAGCGTCTGACCGTTTATTACGAAAAAGCCATGATGACAAAACCGATGAAATGGTTTTGCCGCAAAAGCGGAAAAGCAAAATATACTGAAAAAGACATCAGCAAAATGAAAAAAACCGCCGCGCTTAAAGCCGCCGACAGAAATCAGTATTCTTGGAATATGGATTTTTATGAATACCCCGACAGTCGCGGATATGAAGCCCGTTTTACAAAATGCGGGATATGCGAACTTATGAAAAAACTCGGACTGTATGATCTTACTCCTGCCATGTGCAGTCTTGATTATGCCATGAGCAGTGCCGGAGGCACTACAAATTTTGTGCGCAAATATACGATTGCTTCCGGCGGACCGTACTGCGATTGCGGATATGTAAAGAAGAACGTATAATAGACGAAAAAATAACGGTTGAAATAGGATTTTATCCTATTTCAACCGTTATTGCGGTTTTAATGTTTGCGGAAAATACCATAACAGATTTTGCCGGGGAAAATAGCGATGAAGATTGACGGGCGATGTCCATGCTGCAGCGGTTTATTTGCGCGGCAGAACCTTGCGGCTGTCGAAACAGTTAAAAAAATGACACTTGATTTTTCTGTTTTTTATGCTATACTATATTTGTTAATTTTTATTAAACCAAAGCAGATAAAACGGAGAAAAAATATGACAATCAACAAAATTTCCGAAGGAGAAAAACTGACGCTCGCAATATCCGGGCGGCTTGATACGAACTCTTCACCGAAACTTGAGGCTGAACTTCGGCAGTCTGTCGGCGGAGTAACCGAACTTGTTTTTGATTTTTCTGAGGTGGAGTACATATCATCAGCGGGACTTCGTGTTCTGCTTGCAGCACAGAAGGTAATGAACCGTCAGGGAAGCATGAAACTTATCGGTGTGAGCGACGAAGTTATGGAAGTATTTGAAATCACGGGCTTTGCCGACATTCTGACGATAGAGTGACCGGAAGACTATGAAAAATTATTTACTGCTCTTTGTTATTTCACTTTTGCCTGTGGCGATGTCGGCTCTTGTCTACATTTCAGAGCGTACAGAAACTGTGAAAAAAATCCCATATGCCGTTCGTCAGATAATAATAGGCATACTTTTCGGTATACTTGCGGTAATTGGAACCGAATTCGGTATCAAAATTGACGGGGCTGTAATAAACGCAAGGGACGCTTCTCCTGTTTGCGCAGGGCTTTTCTTCGGTGCGCCTGCCGGCATTATCGCAGGTATCATCGGCGGAGTGGAACGCTGGTTCGCCGTTCTTTGGGGCGCCGGGGAATATACACGCCTTGCCTGCAGCATATCAACAATGCTTGCGGGCGTTTTTGCAGCAGTTCTTCGCAAGCACGTGTTTGACAACAAGAAACCCAAATGGTATTACTGCCTTGCGACAGCTGTCATTACGGAAGTAATACACATGCTTATGATATTCCTCACGAATATGACCGACTCACGCAGAGCCTTTTCGTTTGTCCGCGCCTGTTCGCTTCCGATGGTTGCAGTCAACGGACTTGCAGTTATGCTCACCGGCGTTCTGCTCTCGGTTCTTGCGGGTAAGGATAAAAAAGGCTCGCGGCATGAACTGAAGAACATTTCACAGTCGTTTCAGCGCTGGCTTCTTATATGCGTGACGGCCGGATTTCTTATGACCACGGTCTTTACATGGGCACTTCAGACGGAACTTGCCGAAAATGAGGCACACGACCTTTTAAAACTAAACCTTGAGGATGTGCGCGAAGATATTCTTGATGTTTCGAATGAAAACTTGCTTGAACTTGCAAAAAATATCTCTGTTCGCATAAATTCTGCGGAGAATGCTGATTCCGCGCTGCTCGCGTCCCTTGCAAAGGAATATGATGTAGCCGAGATAAACATTATTAACTCGCGCGGCATCATTACATTGTCGACTCATGCGGATTTTTTGAATTATAACATGCGCAAAGGAAATCAGTCATCGGAATTTCTGGTTTTGCTTGGCGGAGAAACAAAGGAATATGTACAGAACTATCAGCCTACCTCGTTTGATTCATCTATCTTGCGCAAATACGCAGGAATTGTGCTTGACAAGGGAGGCTTTGTGCAGGTTGCGTACGATTTCGAAAGGTTTAAGCGTGACATTGACGATGCCGTCATCGGCGCCACAAGGAACCGTCATATAGGGGAAAGCGGAAGTATTATAATTGCGGGAGAAGACTGGAATATAGTCAGCGACAGACACGGAAACGAGAAGAAGAACCTCAGTGTTTCGGGTATTTTCATTGACCGCAATACCATGCCGGAAGGTAAACCCTTTGATGCGACGGTTTACGGCGAAGATTCAATCTGCGCATACATTGTTTCGGAGGGCTATTATATCGTAGCTTCTATCCCAAGGACAGAAGCGATGTTTTCACGTGATCTTTCGGTATATGTGACGGTGTTTATGGAATTTGTCATTTTCGGAATGCTGTTCATCTTAGTGTATGTCCTTATAAAAAAACTTGTCGTTGATAATATGACGAAAATAAATAGGTCGCTTGCAAAAATTACAAGCGGTAACCTTGACACTGTGGTAGATGTCAGAACAAACGAGGAGTTTGCCTCACTTTCGGATGACATCAACTCGACAGTGCTGACCCTGAAGCGATATATCGCTGAGGCGGCAGCGAGGATTGACCGGGAACTTGAATTTGCAAAATCAATTCAGCATTCGGCAATACCTACGGTATTTCCTCCTTATCCGGGACGCGGTGAATTCGATATTTTTGCTACTATGAACACCGCAAAGGAGGTCGGCGGAGATTTCTACGATTTCTACTTTGTCGGAGAAAACAAACTCGGATTTCTTGTTGCCGATGTTTCGGGCAAGGGTATTCCCGCGGCAATGTTTATGATGACGTCAAAGACCATAATAAAGGGTTACGCCGAATCAGGTATTCCCGTAGACGAGGTATTTACAATAGCAAATGCCAAACTCTGCGAATCAAACGATGCAGGAATGTTTGTTACTGCATGGATGGGTGTGCTTGACATTACTACCGGAAAAGTCGAGTTTGCCAATGCGGGCCATAACCCGCCGCTTATAAGACACGGGGACGGAACCTTTGAATACTTAAGATCAAGACCCGGTTTTGTCATTGCAGGTATGGAAGGAGTAAAATATCGTAAAAATGAGTTTTATCTTGCCCCGGGCGATGAGATATTCCTTTATACTGACGGCGTGACAGAGGCTACCGATACGAATAATGAACTTTACGGAGAAAAACGGCTGAATATGATTCTCAACAGCCTGCACGGGCTTTCCGGAGAAGATATCTGCCGTACTGTGAATGACGATATAGATGCGTTTGTCGGAACAGCGCCGCAGTTTGATGATATTACTATGCTGTATCTGAAATATAACGGAGGAAACGAAGAATGAATGAGATGACCATCCCCGCAACTGTCGAAAATATCGAGAAGGTAACCGACTTTGTGAACAAAAAACTTGAGGAAATCGATTGCCCGATGAAAGCACAGATGCAGATCGATATAGCAATAGATGAACTTTTCGGTAACATTGCGCATTATGCATACAATCCTGAAACAGGCCCCGCTACGGTGAGAGTCGAGGTTACAAAAGCACCGATTTCCGTTATTATAACTTTTATCGACCGCGGAATTCCTTACGACCCGCTGAAAAAAGATGACCCGGATGTTACTCTGTCGGCGGAAGAGCGGGGGATCGGTGGACTCGGAATATTTATGGTTAAAAAGACCATGGATGAAATCACTTATGAGTACAAGGACGGGCAGAATATTCTCCGTATCCGTAAGGATATATGATTATGACCGAAAAGATTAACGAGGTAAGATTATGAATAAACAGTTATTCCGTCAGAAGAGCATGGACAGAATATCTTCTCCCGAGCAATTGGGCGACTATATCCGTGTTTCAAATCCGAGCGTGTGGATGATCCTTGCCGCGATCATCGTGCTTCTCATAGGAGTCTGCGTCTGGGGGATCTTCGGACGACTTGATACGACATTGCAGACGGGAGGAGTATGCAAGGACGGACAGTTTGTCCTTTATGTCGGCGAAAAGGATTTTGCAAAACTCAGCGAAAATGCTTTTGTTTCGGTCGACGGGGAAGAATTCGCTTTGTCGGAGATCTCCGAATATCCCGTGAAACTTGACGAAAATTACGATCCGTATCTTGTTCATCTTACGGGACTTTCAGAAGGCGATTGGGTCTATGTTGTAAAGGCCGATACTGCGGATATTAAAGATGGAATTTATTCGGCAGAGGTCATTACCGAAAGCGTAAGGCCTATTGACTTTGTGCGAAACTGAGGCATGAAAATGAAGACGACCAAAAAGATAAAAAAACCCGTTACAAAGGGAGCTGCAAAGGTTCCCGTCGTTATGCAGATGGAGGCACTTGAATGCGGTGCCGCAAGTCTTGCAATGGTTCTTGCCTACTACGAAAAATGGATTCCGCTTGAGCAGGTGCGCGTTGACTGCGGAGTTTCACGCGACGGCTCGAACGCAAGAAATATTCTACGCGCTGCCCGCAGTTACGGACTTGTTGCGAAAGGCTACCGCTATGAACCCGAAACTCTCAGAAAAGAGGGAAAGTTTCCGTGTATAATTCACTGGAATTTCAATCATTTTGTGGTTCTTGACGGATTCCGCGGCAACAAAGCCGTACTGAACGACCCTGCGAAAGGTACATATACCGTTTCAATAAGCACGTTTGACGAGTCTTTCACAGGTATTTGCCTGCTCTTTGAGCCGGGAAAGGACTTTTTGCCCGGGGGAAAGCCGCAGTCAATGATTTCCTATGCAAAGAAAAGACTTGTCGGTGCGGGTGTCGCAATAGCCTTTGTTATCCTGACCACAATTATATCTTCGCTTGTCGGCATTATTATGCCGGCATTTTCGCGGATATTTCTCGACAGACTGCTGACACATGAAAATCCCGAATGGCTTGTGCCTTTTACATTTGTGTTTGCGGGCATTGGAGTTGTGCAGCTCATTGTCGCGTGGATACAGGCGGTCTATTCGACGATGATAAACGGAAAACTTGCAATGATGGGTAACACCACATTTATGTGGAAGATTCTTCGTATGCCCATGGAATTTTTTTCCCAGCGTATGGCAGGGGATATTCAGGGCAGACAGTTATCGAATTCAATGATAGCCGGACAACTTGTGAACACTTTCGCACCGCTTGCTCTCGATGCGATGATGATGGTGTTCTATCTTGTCGTTATGCTGAGATATAGTGTCATGCTCACACTTATCGGACTTTTTTCTGTGTTTGCAAATATTGTTATCTCGAGAATAATTTTAAAAAAACGTATAAATATTACGCGCGTGCAGATGCGTGATGCCGGCAAGCTTGCCGGAACGACTGTTGCCGGTATAGAAATGATAGAAACTATAAAGTCGAGCGGCGCCGAGAACGGATTTTTTGAAAAGTGGGCCGGCTATCAGGCAAGCGTCAATACAAATCAAGTGCGTTTTCAGCGGATGAATCAGATCATCGGACTTTTGCCGAGTCTTATAAACTCGCTCTGCGGTACGGCAGTTCTTATAACCGGCGTTTTTCTTGCCATGAGAGGAGAATTCACAGTCGGTATGATAATGGCGTTTCAGGGATTTCTTTCATCTTTCGTTTCGCCTGCAATGACACTTATCTCAGCATGCCAGTCCTTTCAGGAAATGCGTACAGATATGGAGCGTATCGAGGATGTTATGAAATATCCTTTAGATCCGGTATTTGATAACTGTGTTGAAGCGGAAGACGGAGAATACGATAAACTCTCCGGGAATATTGAACTGAAAAATGTAACATTCGGCTATTCGCGCCTTGACGAACCTTTAATAAAGGATTTCAGCATGACGCTGAAACCCGGAAGCCGTGTGGCTTTTGTGGGACCGTCGGGTTGCGGAAAGTCCACAATTTCAAAACTTATATCCGGTCTTTACCAACCGTGGAGCGGCGAGATACTCTTTGACGGAAAGCCTATATCGTCAATTGACCGCAGCGTGTTTACGGGTTCTCTTGCCGTGGTGGATCAGGATATTATAATTTTTGAAGATACTATCGCAAATAATATAAAAATGTGGGACAATTCCATAGAAGACTTTGAGATGATAATGGCTGCCCGTGACGCGCAGCTTCACGAGGACATTATGCAGCGTGAGGGCGGCTATCAGTACAAACTGACTGAGGGAGGAAAGGACTTTTCCGGAGGTCAGAGACAGCGTATGGAAATTGCCCGCGTGCTTGCGCAGGATCCTACAATTATCATTCTTGATGAGGCGACAAGTGCGCTTGACGCAAAGACAGAGTACGATGTGGTAAAGTCCATTAAAAATCGCGGAATCACATGTATTGTTGTGGCACACCGCCTGTCAACGATACGCGATTGCGACGAGATAATCGTCCTTGATCGCGGAAATGTCGTGGAACGCGGAACCCACGAAGAGCTGATGAAAAACGGCGGAACCTATACACAGCTCGTATCAAACGAATAGGAGGTCAAGGACGTATGGGTTGGTTTGACGAGCAGATAAGAGACCGCAAGAAAAACGACGATGAGGCTTTTGCGGAAACATTTGCAAATATGGCATCAGCCATAACCGGCAAAAAGTGTGATGCCGCTTTGAACAATGATCGCACAGTAACAAAGGACGCAATCGACGAAATACTTAAATATTATCATATAAAAAGCCGTGAGGTTCCGGACAACATATCAGATATGAACGAACAGCTTGAATATCTTATGCGTCCTTACGGCATCATGCGGCGCACGGTAAAACTTGAGGGCAAGTGGTATCGCGATGCTGTCGGCGCAATGCTTGGTGTGTTCAGAGAGAACGGAAGAGTTGTGGCGCTATTGCCATTCGGACTGTCGGGCTACAGTTATTATGACTATGAAACCGGCAAGAGAAAGAAGATAAATCACCGTAATATTCATCTTTTTGAAGATGAAGCGATCGCTTTTTATAAGCCTTTCCCGATGGAAAAAATAAGTATTCCTTCGCTTGTCAAATATATTGTACAGACTTTTTCGGTATCTGATATTGTTATGATAGCCATAGCGACGCTTGTTCTGTCGCTTATGGGCATGGTAACTCCGATGCTGAACAAACTCCTGTTTGGCAGCGTACTTCTGTCTGGAAATATGCGGTTGCTTGTTTCAATTGCTGTTTTCTTTGTGTGCGTTTCGGTAAGTACTATGCTTATTACTGCCGTGAAAAATATGATTACGGCGAGAATAGAAACCAAACTTAATATCTCGGTTGAGGCAGCTACGATGATGCGCGTGATGTCGCTTCCGGCCGACTTTTTCAAACAGTACAGTTCGGGCGAACTTTCAAACCGCGCGTCTCAGGTAGGAGAACTTTGCAGAATGCTTGTGTCGACAGTTTTGTCCACGGGACTTACATCGCTGTTTTCACTCATATATATATCTCAGATATTTGCTTATGCTCCGGCTCTTGTTGTGCCGGCGCTGATAGTAATTATTTTGACTGCCATAGTTTCGGTCATGCCGCCACTTGTCCAGATGAAACTCAACACGGAGCAGATGGAACTTTACGGCAAGGAAAGCGGTATGACTTACTCGCTTATTACCGGAATTCAGAAAATAAGGCTTGCGGGCGCGGAGAAGCGCGCTTTCGCAAGATGGGGAAATCTTTATGCCAAATGCGCATATTTGGAGTACGCTCCGTCAAGACTTACCGAACTAAGTTCAGTTATGAGCCTTGCAATCGAAATTGCGGGAACTATCGCAATATACAATCTTTCGGTAAAATCGGGCGTTTCTGTCGCAGATTACTACGCTTTCAATACTGCGTACGGTATGGTTTCGGGCGCTTTTGCATCGCTTTCCGGAATTGCAATTACCGTGGCTCAGATAAAGCCGGTTATGACAATGGTTAAGCCATTTTTTGACACAGTTCCGGAAATATCCGACGGTAAGCAGATATTGACAAGACTGTCGGGCGGTATCGAACTTAACAATGTCTCTTTCGGATATTCCGAAAATATGCCGCTTGTCATAGATAATCTGTCGCTTAAGATCCGTCCCGGTCAGTATGTTGCGATCGTAGGAAAGACCGGATGCGGAAAATCTACGCTTATGAGACTCCTTCTCGGATTTGAGCATCCGAAGAAAGGCGCAATATACTATGACGGCAGGGATCTTGCGAAGATCGACCTGCGCTCGTTGAGAAGGCGCGTCGGAGTTGTTATGCAGAACGGGAAACTATTTCAGGGCGATATTTATTCGAATATAGTGATCTCCGCACCGTGGCTTTCCAGGCAGGATGCGTGGGAGGCGGCGGAACTTGCCGGCATTGCCGATGATATAAGAAGCATGCCTATGGGAATGGACACTGTAATTTCCGAGGGTGCGGGAGGCATATCGGGAGGCCAACGCCAAAGACTTATGATTGCACGGGCAATCGCACCAAAGCCGAAGATTCTAATGTTTGACGAGGCAACGAGCGCCCTTGACAACATTACGCAGAAAAAAATCTCAGAATCCCTTGATAGTCTTAAATGCACAAGAATCGTGATTGCTCACCGTCTGTCAACAATAAAGCAGTGCGACAGAATTATAGTTCTCGATGGAGGAAAAATAATTGAGGACGGCAAATATGAGGACCTTATCGAAAGGAATGGTTTTTTTGCCGAACTTGTCGCTCGTCAGAGACTTGACAGCATATCCGAAATGGCCCTTAATTGAGTGTCAATTTTGTTGTAAAAAATTACATTTTTTGTAGACCTTTTAGATTTTCAGCCGTATAAATAAACAGAGAGGAGAAAGAGCGTGGATAAAAAGAAATCTGAACAAGAAACTGCCGATGCCCTTATGAACGAGGAAAAACTTTCCGCCCTCTTTGATTATCAGAAGTTTGAGAATGAACCGTCACTCATGACGTTAATCGATGAAACTGAGCGTCTGTACGGCACCGAAATTTCAGACGACGAACTGTCCGGCGTCAGCGCGGCAGGAGAAACAATACAATTAAAAAAGTCAAAGAATTCCGAGGACAGCTGCTTATGAATACGATGATTGAAAAGAAAGAACTATACCGGGAATACCGCGACAAAGTTAACGGATATGTTTTCTCAAAACTTAAGAATACAAATGATGCGGAGGACCTTGTAAGTGAAGTTTTTCTGAAAGTGTATAAAAATTATAATACTTTTGATGCACGGCGCATCAGTTTCAACATGGATATATACGATAACGAAAAACACGGTCACGGATTATCTGCGTAAAAACCGTACATATTCAGAGTTGCCCGGCGACCTTGCGGACGAAGAATGTCCGTGTGACGGGATCCTGCGTGCGGAATCGTTAATGGAACTTGCAAAAGCACTTTCAAAACTTGATGAACGCTCGCGCACACTGATTATTTTCAGGTATTACAGACAGATGTCGTTAAAAGATATAGCAGAAAGACTCGGCATATCCTACGCATATGTAAAAATTTTGCACAAAAATGCCTTGCAGGCACTTCGTATGAATCTTGAAATATAAGAAAACAACAATATATTTTTTGGAGGAATAATCATGGAAATTAACAATGATCTTATTGCAAAAGCAAAAAAGACAAAAACTGTTGAGGAACTTATGGCTCTTGCAAAGGAAAACGGGATCGAAATTACCGCGGAAAAGGCAAAGATGTACTTTGAACAACTTCATCCGAAGACGGGTGAACTTTCCGACGACGAACTTGACAATGTAGCCGGCGGCGCATGCTATTCACCGACCGGAAACCTTTTGACCACAATCGGTCACAAATGCAAGTATTATGAAGAAGGACGTAAAACCGGTGCAAAAGGCACTTGCTGCAGATGTAAATATTGGGGTTCTGATCCTTATAATAAGGGTTCTCTTTGGACTATGATTTTAGATGGACTTACCGAATTGATGGCGCCTCGCCAGTGCTACCATCCGTCAAATAGAAAATAATAATTTGGAGATTGAAAATGGAAAAAGAACTTATTTTAAAAGCAAAAAAAACAAAAACTGTCGAGGAACTTATGTCTCTTGCAAAGGAAAACGGCACAGAACTTACCGAGGAAGAAGCAAAAAAGTACTTTGAACAGCTTCATCCGAAGACGGGTGAACTTTCCGATGATGAACTTGACAATGTAGCCGGCGGCACGTGCTATGCTTATGACGGATACCGTTTAACCACAATCGGACACAGATGCAAGTATTACGAAGACGACCCCAAAACTTCTTTCGGCGTAAAGGGTACTTGCTGCAGATGTAAATATTGGGACCACGCCGAAGCAAGCGGTTATGAGTCTATAGGAGCGCCTCTAAAATGCTTCAATCCCCAAAATAGCAAAAGAGCCTGATTATATTTGCAGCATACAGATCAAAAAATTCATTAAACAAAGGTTTACAGATGTAAAAATGATTTTCAGAGTTGCAAACTGAACTTTGGACTCGCTTAAAATTTTGCCCGGGCGGTTGGTGCGGATTTCGAAGACATTTGCACGACGGTGCCGCTCGTTTTGTATACACGGCGAGGATAGATCAACTGTACCCTATGAAAAAAGTGGAGAAGCATGCGTTACATATTGAACAAAAATATAGCCCTGCGCTCATGGATGCTCGTCCCTTATGCTTATTATATAAAGGGTGAGCGAAATGCGCAGGGACTTAAAAAAGAAGAATTTGAATTTCTTTCCGCGTGTGACGGAAAAACCGAACTTCCTTCCAAGGACGAA
>CAKSDR010000004.1 GCA_934446095.1 uncultured Eubacteriales bacterium
GGCTTGCTCTTTTGTCTGCCGCAATTTCTGCCGGCATTTTTGCAGCGATATATTTACTCTTCAATATGTAAGGAGCGCCGCATGAAAAAAATTACTTCTTTTTTAATAACATTATTGATTGTTTTTTCGGTTTCTCCCCACGCGTTCTGTGAAGAAACCCCGCATCCGAAAAGAGTATGCGACAATGCAAACCTTTTGCAGGATGACCAAAAGGCCGTTCTTGAGGAAAACCTTGATACATTAAGTTCCTCCCTTTCTTTTGATATAGTTGTCGTAACTTCGGATTCTTCTGACGGCAAAACGCCAATAGAATTTGCGGATGATTTTTTTGACTACGGCGGGTATGGATTGAACGACAGCCATGACGGCGTACTGTTTTTTATCTGCATGGACGTGCGGGAATGTGTAATCAGCGTTTCCGGGCTCGGAAATACTGTTTTTAATTACAACGTCCAGCAAGATATTTTGGATGAAACAGCGCCGTATCTCAGCGATTCCGATTACTTTTCAGCATTCGAAAAATTTGCGTCGCTGTGCGAAAGCGAAATAAACGAATACAGAGAAAACCCCGAAAGTTCAAAATATGTTCCGAAAAACGATGAGTATTATGACAATTACGAATATAACACATACGAAGACGACGAATTTTCTATTCCGGGTACTGTCATAATTTCTGTTGTCATCGGGTTTATAATTTCGCTTATCACGGTCAGCATTATGAAATCGCACCTGCGTTCAGTAAGGTTTCAGCCGTCAGCCGAAAACTATTCCGACGGGCAGGGAGATCTTACAAATGCAAAAGAAGTTTTTCTGTACTCAACCGTGACAAGAAGTGCAAAGCCCAAAGAGGAACCGCATAGTTTTTCATCTCCCGGAATGCACACAAGTTCTTCCGGCAATATCCACACAAGTTCAAGCAGAAAATTTTAATATGTAAAAAGGCAAAACGAGAACTTCATTTTGCCTTTTTGATATATTTTTGAAAATTGTGCATAACCCGTACAAAAAATATAAAATTAAAAGTATATCCGAAAATTAAATACTCACGATTCAAGTTGCTTTGAAAGAAAAACAGCAGCTGTTTGTATAAGTTTTATTTCCGTTTCGTCCGGTTCTGCGTCACTTCCCTCGGGAAGGATACTGATTACGGAGCCTATTATATCCCCTTCGGATATTATCGGCATCGCGGTAGATATTACCATTTTTTCATTTCCGTCAACCGCAGTTTTGTTTTCGGCGTCATGTGTATGAGTATATAATTGCCTTGACTCCATAATGTTTTCGACGTCCTGCGATATTTTTTTGTCGGCACATTCCTTTTTTGAAGTTCCGGCAAATGCCACAACGCTGTCCCTGTCGCTTATGATTATAGGATAAGAACATGTCTTGTATAAGGTTTCGGCATACTGCGATGCAAAACTCAAAAGTTCTCCTATCGGAGAATACTTCTTAAAAATTACTTCCCCTTCTCGGTCGGTAAAAATTTCCAAAGGGTCGCCTTCGCGTATTCTCATGGTCCTTCGGATTTCTTTAGGTATTACGACTCTTCCGAGGTCGTCTATACGTCGTACAATTCCTGTTGCTTTCATATATAAAAACTCCTTTTTGCTTAAATCTTACATTTATACAATACATTTTTTGATTGCTCAAATCTATTATTTGCATACGCAAGGAGTTTTATGTAATTTCAATTTTGGAATTTGGTGGAAGTTTTTATAAAAATTTTTATTGCAGAAGGTGATTTTATAAAAATATTAATAGACGCAGATGCCTGTCCCGTAACGGATATCGCAATTTCTGTCGCAAAAAGACGCGGCATCGAATGTATACTCGTATGCGATACTTCGCATTTGATTGAAATTCCGGGAACAAAAACGGTAATTGTATCAAAAGGTGCCGACAGCGCGGATTTTGCCCTTTTAAAACTTATTGAAAAGGGAGATATAGCAATAACCCAGGACTACGGTCTTGCGGCAATGTGCCTTGCGTTGAAATGCCATGTTTTAAACCAGAACGGGCTTATATATACAAACGAAAATATCCTTTCGCTTCTCGAAATGCGAAATAACGCAAGAAAGGCGCGGCAAAGCGGCAGAAAAGTCAAAGGTCCTGCAAAAAGAAGCGACGGGCAGGATACACGGTTTTATGAAAGCCTTTTAAAACTTATTGAAACTGCAGAATAAAAGCGGTAACCTTTCGGTTACCGCTTTTATTTCTAAAATTTTATTTTTTTAAGTATTTCGGGCAAATCGGAAAATTTTTCTATTTTATATTTATAGCCCGCGTCTTTTCCGAATCCGTACAAAGCATATACAAAAGGTATTCCGGCATAATCCGCCGCGGTTTTGTCCCACTCGGTATCGCCTATATATATGCCGCTTTTTAAATTATTCCTTTTTAATATAAGTTTTATGTTTTCGCCCTTGCAAAGCCCTGTAACGCCGTTGCACTCGGTATCGTCGAAAAATTTTCTTGTGCCATGAAAGTCGAGAAACGAGTCAAGATAACCTTTCGTGCAGTTGCTGACAAGAAACAGTTTATATTCTTTTTTTAAAACCGTCAGTGTTTTTAAAAGGTCCGGATATAATATTCCTCCGCGAAGGCGAAGTATTTTTATCGCGTCGTTTTCGCATTTATAAATTGATTTTTTCCTTTGTTCCGCTGAAAAATCCGGTAACAGTTTTTCTGATATCTCCGCAAGTGTAAGCCCTTGAAAAGACGTCACATCTTCGTACGACAGTTTCATATTTATATTGTCTTCCGAAAGAGCCTCATTCCAGCCGTCTTTTACACATTCCGTGGCATCCCACAACGTTCCGTCCAGATCAAAAATCAAACTTTTTTCCATATCTTTCACGCCCGTCTTATTTTTTTGTATAGTTTGCAGTTATTTTAACATCTGTTCCGTCGGGAACAATTGTTATTTCCCTGCTGTTTGTACTGTTTTTTGTCTTCGCGTTTTCAAGGGTCCAATGGCTGAATATATACCCTTCTTTTGCGGCAGCCTTTAAAGAATACGCATATCCGCTGTAATACGAAAAACTCTTTGCATTTCCGTTTAATGCATATTCGCCGGAATTAAACGTTACGCTGCCGGCTCCGGCTATGTTTTCAGACAGCGTAACGCTTATTTTTTCTCCCGAATCGTTAAAAGCGCTGCCAAAGAACCCGAGAATATAATCGCGCCTGTTTTTATAAAATTCATCTATTTTTTTATTTTCCGCATAGAAACTGCCGCTTGAAAAACCGGGACCCAAAATCTGCCTGTAATAATTTCCCATATATTTTTCATATTCTTTTTCAAGCCCTGATATAATTTTGCTGACACGTCCGTAATCAAAGGTATTGTTTGCAATGTCCAAAAACCTTATTGCAAATCTGTTTTTAAATTCGGAATTTTTAAGAAGCGATGATAAAATTTTTAAAGTTTCGCCGAAATTGTCCATATTCATCATTTCTTCGAAACTGTTGAAATCATACGCGGATTTTTCAAACAGCGCCGCACTTGTATCGGTGTTCCCTATAAAAAATCTCCATTTGCAGTCTTCGTATTCGCCATCACCCTGCGAAATGCTTCTCCACATGCTGACATTTTTGTTATACCAATCAGTATTGCCGCAGTAAAGCTGGAAAGCGAAAAAGTCTATAACGCTGTCAATATCGAAAAACCGGCAGATACTTGCATAGTTTTCCGGAATTTTCATGTCGTATGAAAGCCCTTTCATAACATACGTATACATCTCAATATTTTTTTCATCCCCGCTTGTCACCCTGCCGTCAGTTACAACAACCGCGTTGCTTTTTGGAATCCCGTAATGATTTTCTATAAAATCGGTGTCATACGGCTCTTTTATGCTGAAAACCCCGTTATATATTCCGTTTATAAATACGATACACGGAGATTCGCCCGAACACGAAAGAGACGATTCCGCAGCCGCAGAACATACGATACTGTCCCTTATTTTCGAAACGCTGTCGTATCCCCCCGAACTTAAAATAAAAGACGCCATTTTTTCGACTCCGGGAATCATTTCATAATTGAATTTTGATTTCCCGTCATACTCGGTTCCCGCAAATACGATCATACTTTTCAAAGGCGTGCCGCTTTCGTAATTGTATGCCGATATTCCGGCCTCCTGACCGAAACCGAGTTTGTTTTCGCTGTTGAAATAATCTATGTGAACCTTGGGTTTTTTCGATGTTCCGCCGTTTCCAAATATTCCGGATCTGCTGTCATACAAATCGGCGGAATCCGCCGCAACAGACACAACGGCAATATCTTCCGCCGACTGCTTAGGCGCTCTTCCTACAAAATACGTTTTTGTAACCGCCTCGCTGGAAAGCCCGTCTTTGTCATAGCATACCGCCCGTATAACCGTCGCATTTGTGCCCTTTTCGGAAATATTAATGCTTCCCGTGTATTTACGGGAATTTTTTGTGGGTGTGCTTCCGTCAAGAGTGTAGTATATATCATTGCCTTGAGACGAAGAAATACTAAGTGAAAAAGCACTGTCAAAAAATCCGCTTTCATGGGAGAATTCAGGATTATATACAAAATAAAATTTTCCGGCGTCATTATTGCTTTTTTCAAGAGTCGGAATCATAATATCAAATTTCCCGCTTCCGTCGGGAACCATTGCGTAAGAAGAATTATATGCAATGTAGGGATATTCGGCCTCGTCCGCCTTTGTTCCGCCGGGAACGGTAAGGAAAATTTTTCCGCCGTACGGAGATATGTCAAACCCCGTAAAAAGTTCGTATCCCGTCACTTTTGCGCATGCCGCTACAGCCCTTAACTCCCCCGGAGCAAGTTTCAAGGATGAAAACTTGTATTTATAAGGCTCGTTTTCATCGTCCGAAAGTCCGAACCCGTCAATATCAATGGTTCTGTCCGTAGGATTATACAGTTCTATAAACGGATAATATCCCCCGTCCGGAAAAACTTGCGCACTCCTGTTATCCGCGCATATCTCATTTATAACAACATTCGGCAAAGCATAATTTTCCCTTGTCGTATATTCGCCGTAATAAGTTTTTCCGCATATCCGGCACCTGTATTTTGTGTATCCTTCCGCATAAGCGGTCGGATTTACAGTTTCGCTGCCATAGATGTGCACTGTGCAGAAAAGCACCGCCAAAACCACAACTGCCGACAATAATATAATATATATTACTCTGTTTTTTTTCATTTTTATTTTCCGCAAACTTTCTTTTTTTATAATTTTATCATACACCATGTCTTTAGTCAATAAAAGACGCAAAATTCCGCACCTCAAAATTTTATTATGTGACGGTTTTGTGAAATATCAATTTTGGTTATTGACAAATATTTTAAAGCGTGTATAATATTACTGTTATAATTAACTAGTTAACTATTTTGAAAAGGAGGCGTTATATGGACAGTATGGAAAAAAAGCAAAAAGAAGTCATGGATTTGCTTATGGAAACCATAAAATCCCATCATTGCGTCATTGAGAGTTCTCTTTGCAAAATAGGCTGCCACCGTTCGCAGCACAGACTGCTCATGTACCTTACAATGCAGGACAAAAGTCCTTCCCAGCGCGAGATTGCGGATTTTTTTAAAATAAGTTCGGCGGCAGTTGCGGTAACTTTGCAGAAAATGGAACGGGCGGGACTTATAAAAAAGGACGCGGCGCTTGAAGACGGCCGTGCAAACAAAATATGCATAACGAAGAAAGGGCAGAAAATCGTCGATGTGACAAAAGAAACTTTTGATTCCGTCGACACGCAGATTTTCTCAGGATTTTGCGAAAGCGATCTTGATAATTTATCATCATATTTGCTCCGCATGAAAAATAACCTTAAAAACATATCAATATAATACTACGAAAGGAAAACAATATGCTTAAAAAATGGACAAAATATGCAAAGCCGTATTTGCCATATTTTATTATAGGACCTGTATGCATGGTTGTTGAAGTTGCCGGCGAAGTTATTATGCCGAAACTTCTTTCGGTGATAATAAACCGTGCAAACGAAGGGACCCTTACGGTGCAGTCAAGCCTCGGCACTATGCTTTTGATGATACTTACCGCGGTGCTTATGATGGCAGGCGGCGTCGGAGGCGCATATTTCGGTGCCAAAGCGTCGGTAAACTATGCCTGCGACCTCAGAGCAGACGCTTTTTCAAAAGTTCAGACATTCTCTTTTGCGAATATAGACAAATTTTCCGCAGGTTCGCTCGTAACGCGCCTTACAAACGACATTACCCAGATACAAAATTTTGTAAACATTCTTCTCCGCATGGCCCTGAGGGCCCCCGGAATTTTGATTGCGGCTCTTATAATGGCAATACTCACAAAACCTTCATTGTCCGTTGTTTTCGCGGTCACGCTTCCTTTGATGCTTCTGACGGTGCTTTTTGTTATCGGTTCGGGGTTTTCAAAATTTTCTCTTGTCCAGAAAAAACTTGACAATTTAAACTCCACGGTTCAGGAAAACGTCACGAATGCAAGGGTTGTAAAATCGTTTGTCAGAGAAGATTTTGAAACGGAAAAGTTTATGAAATCCAACCGCGACTTCAAAGATGCCGGCATGTCGGCAATGAAAATTGTAATATTCATGATGCCCGTAACTACTTTCTTTATGAATATTACAACTCTCGCCGTAGTGTGGTTCGGCGGCAAAATTGTTCTTGACTGCGGCATGGACATAGGAGATTTATCGGCTTTCATAAACTACGTTACGCAAATATTATCATCTCTTATGATGGTAACAATGCTGTTCATGATATCGTCGCGTGCGCTTGCGTCGGGCAAAAGAATTATGGAAGTTATCGACGAAAAATCCGATATTACAGACATATACGCAAAATATCCCGACAAGAAAATTCAAAACGGCGATATTGAATTTAAAAATGTATCTTTCAGATATTATAAAACAAGCAGCGACACCGTTCTCGACAATATAAACCTGCATATCCCTCCGAAATCGACGGTAGGAATAATAGGATCTACCGGCTGCGGCAAAACAACGCTTATTTCGATGATATCCCGCCTTTATGATCCCGACGAGGGAGAAGTACTTATAGACGGCATCGACGTAAAAGATTACTCTCTGCGTAATTTAAGGGACGGCATAGGTATCGTTCTTCAGAAAAACACTCTTTTCTCCGGCACTATCGAAGAAAACCTCCGCTGGGGAGACGAGGATGCCTCACAGGAAGAAATTCGTTCTGCCGCGGCGTCCGCGCAGGCCGATAAATTTATAGATACTTTTCCTCAAGGGTACAACACAATTCTTGATCACGGCGGCACAAACGTATCTGGCGGCCAGAAACAGCGCCTGTGCATTGCGCGCGCACTGCTGAAAAACCCCAAAGTTTTGATACTTGACGATTCTACGAGCGCCGTCGACACCGCAACCGAAAAACAAATACGCAAGGCGTTTAAAAACGAACTCTGCGACGCCACAAAAATTATCATTTCCCAGCGTATAAGTTCGGTAATGGACGCTGAAATGATAATAGTAATGAACGACGGCAAAATTACCGGAGTCGGAACGCATGATGAACTTCTTGAAAACAATACCGAGTACCGGGAAATCTTCTATTCCCAGAACGACAAAAAGGAGGCATAATTTTCATGGCAAGAACTCTTGAACAACTGCAAAAGCAATATGTCGGAAAAGTGCCTTCGCAAAAGGGCGGATTTATGGGCGGTCCGGGCAGAGGCCCCGGAGGCAGACACGGCGGCATGCCCCACGGAAAGCCGAAAAATGTAAAAAAATCCGTAGTGCGTCTTTTAAAATATGCCGGAAAATACAAATGGCGTTTTGTTCTCGTATTGTTTTTCATGCTTTTAAGCACAGTAACCTCTCTTGTAGGTTCATATATGCTCGCTCCGATTATCGACAAAATAACGCTTGAAGTAAATCCTTCGGCAAAAATAGAGATGAGTTCCCTTGAAAGAACCGCCGACAAACTTATAAATAAATTTATGTCGGGCATATCTTTTATTAACATAAGTCCGATTTTAAAATACGTTCTTTCAGCAATAATTATTTTAGGAATAATTTATGTGGTAGGAGTTATTTCATCTTATCTTCAGTCGCGCATAATGCTTTCGATTTCGCAAAACACCATCGAAAAAATAAGAAACGATCTGTTCTCAAAACTTCAGAAACTTCCGATACGCTTTTTTGACAACACCCCTACCGGTGAAATAATGTCAAGATTCACAAACGATATCGACAACATCGACACAATGCTCAACAATTCCTTAACTTCCGTGATTTCGGGAGTTGTAAGCCTTATCGGAACTTTCATATTTATGATAACGACAAATATCTGGCTTACGCTTATAACCATCGTATTTATTCCGATTTTTGCAAAAGGCGGAGTTGCGATTGCAAAACGCTCCGGAAAATATTTTCCCGGACAGCAGGCGGCTCTCGGGGCAATTAACGGATATATTGAAGAGAGTGTAACCGGACAAAAAGTAATAAAAATATTTAATCATGAAAACGACTGTATAGAAGAATTTTCGCTTCTGAACGACGACATGCGCGAAAAGCAGATAAAAGCGCAGTTCTGGGGCGGCGTTATGGGTCCTATCATGGGAAACACAAGTCAGATTTCCTATGCCGTAACAGTAGGCGTCGGCGGAATTCTTATGTGCACGTCGGGCTTTACTCCTGGTGCGCTTACAGTGTTTGCAAACTATTCGCGCCAGTTTTCAATGCCGATAAATATGATTTCCCAGCAAATGTCAACGGTTTTCGCAGCTCTTGCCGGCGCTGAGAGGGTCTTTGCGATTATGGATGCCGAACCGGAGGCAAAAGATGCGCCCGACGCCGTTGAAAATCCCGACATGAACGGAACCGTAATTTTTGACAATGTAACTTTCGGCTACAATCCGGATAAAATAATATTGAAAAATATAAGCCTATACGCAAAGCCAAACCAGAAAATCGCTTTTGTCGGTTCGACGGGCGCCGGAAAAACAACTGTTACAAACCTGCTTAACAGGTTTTACGACATAAATTCCGGAAGCATTACAATAAACGGAATCGATATAAAAAATATAAAAAGAGATGTTCTTCGCAAAAACATCGCCATGGTTCTCCAGGATACGCATCTGTTTTCCGGCACGGTAATGGAAAACATCCGCTACGGAAGACCTGACGCTACCGATGAAGAAGTTATAGAGGCTGCAAAAATTGCAAGTGCGCACAGTTTTATAATGCGACTTTCCGACGGATACAATACATATCTTAAAGACGACGGTTCAAATCTTTCACAGGGACAGCGCCAGCTTCTGAACATCGCAAGGGCCGCAATAAGCAAAGCCCCGATACTTGTTCTCGACGAAGCCACGTCATCTGTAGACACGCGGACGGAACGCCACATAGAACACGGTATGGACAGACTTATGAAAAACCGCACCACTTTTGTTATTGCCCACAGACTTTCAACCGTGCGCAACGCAAATGCCATTATGGTACTTGAAGACGGCGAAATTATAGAACGCGGAACGCACGAAGAACTTCTTGAGAAAAAGGGAAGATATTACGAACTTTATACCGGTGTTAAAGAACTCGACTGATTATAAAAAACTATGTTAAAACCAAAAGCCGCATGAACTCTCTCATGCGGCTTTTGACATTTTTCGCCAAAACAGTATTATTTTTAATTGACAACCGGTCTGTTATTTGCTATAATAATTTGGTAAAATAAGAAAATAATGCGTATTTTTAATAAGGAGTATATATGCTTCAGAAAAACGTACTCGAATACTTGGAAAACTCGGCAAAAAACTATCCCGATAAAATTGCTTTCACAGACGATACCGGAAGCATAACTTTTTCTGAACTGCTTTCCCTTGCAAAAGCCATAGGCACTAAAATATCAAACAATACCGAAAAAACCTCAAGACCTGTCTGCGTTATCGCCGGCAGAAACTTTAAATGCATTGCCGCTTTTATGGGAGTCCTTTACAGCGGAAATTTCTATGTCCCGATAGATCCGGATATGCCGAAATCGCGGCTTGAAAATATAATCGAAACCTTAAAGCCCGAATTTATACTGCATCTTGAAAATGAAACTCCCGCAAACATTGCAGAATACAATTTTTGCCTTTCTTACTCCGAAAACGAAAATGTAATTGACGAATCGCTTTTGTGCGAAAGAAGAAAAAATACTCTAGATATAGACCCCGTGTATGTTATTTTTACATCAGGCTCCACGGGTATTCCGAAAGGTATTGTGATTTCTCACCGTTCCGTCATCGATTTTATAGAATGGATGGCAGACGCTATTGGATACACATCAGACGACATTTTTGCAAATCAGGCGCCTTTTTACTTCGACTGTTCCGTAAAAGACCTGTATCTTACGTTAAAACTCGGCGCATGCAATCACATAATACCCAAAAAACTTTTTATGTTTCCGCCGCTTCTTATCGATTTTATTTCCGAAAGAAGGGTTACAAGTCTTGCATGGGCAACATCCGGATTTAACCTTGTTTCATCTTCAAAAATTCTTGAAAAAAAAGTTCCGTCTTGCATAAATAAAGTTGCTGTAGGCGGAGAGGCGATGCTTGCAAAGCATCTGAACAACTGGAAAAGGGCCCTGCCGGACGCAAAATTCATAAATCTTTACGGTCCTACGGAAGTTACCGTAGACTGCACATACTTCATAGTTGACGGCGAATATAAGGACTGCGAACCGATTCCGATAGGCAAAGCCTGCGGCAACAAACAGGTTCTTTTGCTTGACGAAAATTTGTCTGCTGTGCCCGACGGCACGCCCGGGGAAATATGCGTAAGAGGAATAGGACTTGCCCGCGGATATTACGGGGACAAAGAAAAAACGGCGTTGAGTTTTGTCCAGAACCCGAACGCCGCTTATACGGATTTAATTTATAAAACCGGCGATATCGGAATAAAAGATAAAAACGGCGATATAGTTTTCCAGTCAAGAAAAGACGGTCAGATAAAACACTTGGGTTACAGAATAGAACTCGGAGAAATTGAACGCGGCATCTGCAGCATAGATAAAATTTCCTGCGCCATATGTTTTTTTGATAAAGAAAAAGACAGAATCGTGTGCGTATACGAAGGCGGAATTTCAAAGCCCGATATCGTAAAGGAAGCGGTAAAAATACTTCCGAAATACATGATTCCGAACATTTATATAAATACGCCGAAAATGCCATATAATGCCAACGGTAAAATTGACAGAACCCTTCTCCGGAGAAATTACGATGAAGAAAATAAATAGTTACGGCGAAATTTCCCCTCTTGTTATGAAATATCTTAAAAAAGGAGTCATAACAAACTGCTTCGTTTCCCCGGGCGCATATATGCACGAAATAGCCGAAGGCAGATTGTTCTGTGATTATTCCGAGGATTTTTTAATATTTTACTTTTTGCGTGACGATTTTTATATTATGTATTTTTATGCCGCAAATGAAAATGCGGTTTTTCCGCATACTGACAAAAAACTTATATGCGAAGTGTCGGACAAAAACTTGAAAGCGGCTGAAAATAACTCGTTTAAAAAAACCGTTACAAGAGTAAAATACGAACTTTTAAATAATAAGTCAACTTTTCCGTCTGCCCTTCGGGATTTTCCCTCTGTAGCACCGGAAGACGTCTTTTCTCTTATGAGTAAAAGTTTCGACAAATATACTGCATATCTTCCGACATACAGCGAACTTTGCACGGACTGCGAAAAAAAACTCATTATTCCCGAATTTTCCGGGGATACTCTTTCCGGAGCACTTCGTTTTGAGCAAAAAGGAAAAAATGCCTGCATAAAGCATCTTTGCGTCGATGAAAAATTCAGAAATGCCGGAATCGGAAAAAAGTTGATAAATAAATTTCTTGCATTATCGCATGACAAAAACTGTTTTGTTTTTACCGGAGAAGAAAACACGGCTGCACGGCATTTATACGAAAGTGCGGGTTTTTCGCTTTCCGGCGAAAAGTCTTTTGTTTATGAAAGGAAAAATTAAAATGATACAAAGACAGGAAGTAATAAGAATAATCAGTGAAATCTGCCCTGCCGCAGATTTAAATTCAACCTCGCTTATAGACGATGGAATACTCGATTCATTCGACATCGTCGCAATAGTCAGCGAATTTATCTCGGCTTTTGACGTCGAAATAAACGTAGAAGACCTTCTTCCCGAAAATTTTAACTCCGTAGACGCAATTCTTGCAATGCTGGAGGAAAAATAAAAATGGCGTTTACTTCGGTAAATTTTGCATTTTTTATGCTCTTGGGAGTACCGCTTTATTACTTTTGTCCGAAAAAATTAAGATATCTTGTGCTTCTCGCGTTAAGTTATGTTTTTTATCTTTCGGGCGGAGTATACGCACTCGGGTATATTCTTTTTACGACATTTACAACATACTTCTTCGGAAGATGCATTGACAATGTGAAACCCGGCGGCACTGCCGTCGCAAAAGAAGAAAAAATAAAAATCAAAAACAGGAAGAAAATTTTTGCCGCAGCAGCACTTATCCTTAATTTCGGACTTTTATATTTCGTAAAATACTGGAATTTTACACTCGACCTTATACATGTTCCGAACAATATACTGCGCTTCAATATTCTTCTTCCTCTTGGAATATCTTTTTATATATTTCAGTCCGCAGGGTACATTATAGACCTTGTCAGAGGAAAATATCCGGCACAGAAAAACATATTCAAATACGCGCTTTTCGTATCTTTTTTTCCCCAGATTACGCAGGGACCGATAGGAAGATATGACGCTTTACAGGGTCAGCTTTACGACGGATGCGATTTCTCATTTGATAATATAAAGGACGGCTCAAAACTTATACTCCGGGGACTTATTTTAAAAATGGTAATCGCCGACAGGGCGTCGGTTGCGGTGTGTTCAATTGTCGATAATTATAAAAACTTTAGCGGAAGTTTTATTCTTTTCGGCGTAATACTCTACTGTATACAATTATACTGCGACTTTTCGGGAGGCATAGACATTGCAAGGGGTTCTGCAAAGTTTTTCGGAATCACGCTCGCGGAAAACTTCAACCGTCCGTTATTTGCAAAAAGTCTTGCCGAGTTCTGGAGAAGATGGCATATTACGCTCGGCTCATGGCTTCGCGACTATCTTTTTTATCCGATAACCCTCTCAAAGCCGTTCATAAATCTCGGAAAATTCATGCGAAAGCATATAAAAGGCAAGGCCGGAAAAATCCTTCCCACCTCTCTTGCCACATTTATAATTTATTTTATTATAGGAATATGGCACGGAGCAAATTTTAAATATATACTTTTCGGATGCTATAACGGCATCATAATTACACTGTCTTTACTTATTGAGCCGTATTTTATAAAAATACGCGAAAAAGCAAAACTTAAAAGTTCTGCTTTATATAATTTTGCATGCGTTATCAGAACCTCGCTTATAGTTCTCGTCGGACGTTACATAACAAGGGCCGAAAATGTTTCATCTGCGCTTGAAATGCTGAAAATCACATTCTGCGATTTCAACTTTTCTTCGCTTTTCGGGGGATCGCTTTTAAAACTCGGACTTGAAAAAATTGATTTTGTTGTAATTGCCGCAGGAATTTTTATAGTTATTCTTATCGAATTTTTCAACGAACTCGGGACTGATATAATCGGAAAAATCGAAAACTTAGGCGTTGTTCCTTCTTTTCTTTTAACTTTCGTTTTTGTTTCGATATTTATTTATTTCGGAGTTTACAGGGGCAACTATATTTCTTCGGAATTCATCTATAAGCAATTTTGACGGAGGATTCATGAATTCAAAAAAATGGTGCATTGCAGCGCTGTCGGCAGTAATACTGTCAGTATTATCCGTAGCCGCTTTAAATATTTATGCAGACCCGTTCGGCTCTTTCGGCACGGACTTATGGTATTCATGCAGCGAAACCAACAATCCGCGCACGGCAAAAATTTCATATCTCAAAAAAAATCACGATAAATACGATTCGTATATTATAGGGTGTTCTTCTTCAAGTTCCTACCCTGTTGAAGATTTCAACAAATATCTCGGCGCAAAATTTTACAATATGATTTTTTACGGCTCGGATATGTATGATTCGGAACTTTTGGTTTATTATCTTATCAATAATTACGAAGTTAAAAATATTGTTCTTAACGTCTACATTTCCAACGGATTTAATTACGACAGAATAGAAAATCCGATAACGAATGCGATGCACTGCGACGTTACCGGAGAATCCAAGTTATCATTCTATACGCGTTTTGCATACGCAAATCCGAAATACTCCCTAAAAAAACTCAAGAACCGTCGTTATGACAGATATCTTTCTGAAAGTTTTGATGTTTTTGACGAGGAAACCGGAGCATATGACAAGAGAAAACGTGACGCACAGCAAATAACCGATCTTTATGACTATTACAAATCGTATCCCGCTTTTCTTAACTATCCGAAAGATGTTCATCATCTTCTCGTGTATGAGCAGAACGGCCAGTCGATAAAAAGAATTAAAGATTTCTGCGAAGAACATAACGTAAATCTTATTGTGATGAACTCTCCCGTATACAGCGAATATTTCGAATATGTACCGAAAGAAGATATTTTGAAGTTTTATACCGAAATCGCAAACGCGTCGGATTTTTGGGATTTTTCATACAGTTCGGTAAGTTTCGATCCGCGAAATTTTTATGATGAAACTCATTTGAGAAACGATATAGGCAGCATGGCTGCCGCGCGTATATTTTCCGACGATTCGGTTTATATTCCTTCCGATTTCGGAAAACTTGTCACAAAAGACAACGTCGTACAATATGTTGACAGTTTATATACGGATGTTTTTCCTTATAAGGCTGAAAACTACACAAAAAAAGTTCCGGTACTTTTATATCACCATATTGCGGACAAAGCGGAAAACAATATGACGGTGTCGGCAGAAACTTTTAGCCGTCACATTAAAACCTTAAGCGATAACGGCTATGTAAGCCTTAGTCTTTCCGACATTATAAACTATATTGAAAAAGGCATTGACCTTCCCGAAAAATGCGTTCTTATTACTTTTGACGACGGATATGAAAGCAACTATAAATATGCGTTTCCGGTACTTTTAAAATACAATTATAAAGCGGTATTTTTCACAATAGGGTCATCTTTCGGGAAAAATACTTATAAAGACACCGACTTTCCGATAATTCCGCATTTCGGATATGAACAGATGAAAGAAATGGAAAATACGGGGCTTATCGACATTCAATCCCATACTTATGACCTCCATCAAAGTTCCGCATACGAAAACGGCAGGGCTTATGAAAACATTTTGATTCTTGACGGCGAATCAGATGAAGATTATGTCAAAAGATTGAAAGACGACTTGTCAAACTGGGAAAACACGACCGGAAAGAAGGCAATTTCCCTTGCCTTTCCCCACGGAGAAAGCGATTTGTTTTCGCAGGCAGTATTAAACGAATGCGGCATTAAACTTACCTTTTCCACAAATCCCAAAACCGATACCATAATAAAAGGCCTACACTCATCTGGATACAATATCGGCAGATATACAATTGCAGATTCGGTTTCGGACGAAGAACTTTTAAATCTTGTAAGTCAGTAATTTTAAAGGAGTAAAAAAATGCTTATAACAAAAGACATAAAATATATAGGCGTAAACGACCATGCAATAGACCTTTTTGAAGGTCAATACGTTGTTGAAAACGGCATGGCTTACAATTCATATATAATAAACGACGAAAAAATTGCCGTTATGGATTCCGTAGACGCAAAATTTAAAGACGAGTGGATGCAAAACATATGCAAAACCCTCGGCGGCAAAACTCCCGACTATCTTATAGTGCAGCATATGGAACCCGACCACTCTGCAAATATCAAGGTTTTTGCCGACAAATATCCCGCGGCGAAAATCGTGGCTTCATCGAAAGCTTTTGCAATGATGAAAAATTTCTTCGGAACAGATTTTACAGACAGAAGACTTGTTGTCGACAACGGAGATACTCTTGAACTCGGCAGGCATACTCTGCAGTTTATAACTGCCCCCATGGTTCACTGGCCCGAAGTTATCGTAACTTATGACATATTTGACAAGGTTCTTTTTTCTGCCGACGCTTTCGGCAAATTCGGAGCTCTTGACATCGAAGAAGACTGGGCATGCGAAGCAAGACGCTATTATATAGGAATAGTCGGAAAATACGGCGCTCAGGTACAAAATCTATTGAAAAAAGCCTCTTTGCTTGATATAAAAATTATTTGTCCATTGCATGGTCCGGTTCTTTCCGAAAATCTCGGTTATTATTTAAACCTTTACAACACATGGTCCTCCTACAAGCCTGAAAGCGAAGGAGTTATGATTGCGTATACCTCAGTCTACGGCAACACAAAAAAGGCCGTCGATTTTCTCGCCGATAGTCTGACAAAAAACGGGTGTCCGAAAGTTGTGGTTTCCGACCTTGCCCGATGCGATATGGCAGAAGCTGTCGAGGACGCTTTCAGGTACGGAAAAATTGTTCTTGCTACAACTACTTATAACGCTGACATATTTCCGTTCATGCGGCATTTTATTGAAAGCCTCACCGAAAGAAATTTCAGTTTCCGCACCGTAGGTTTTATAGAAAACGGAAGTTGGGCTCCGAATGCTTCAAAAATTATGAAAAATATGCTTGAAAAGTCCAAAAATCTTGTTTTTACTGAAAATAATGTGAGCATAATGTCTTCGTTAAGTCAGGAAAACAAGGAACAATTGGAAAAACTTTCAAAAGAACTCATATAAAAAATTTAATTTTTTTTAATTTTGGTATTGACTTTTAAAAAAATATGTGATAGAATTGCTCCATTAGATGGCAAGGGTGCCGATAAAAACACCCTTGCCATTTTTTATTTTTATTTTTTTGGAGGGATATATATGGAATTTAGTTCGGTAAACACTATTTGGGTGCTGCTCGGCGCAGCGCTGGTGTTTTTTATGCAGGCCGGATTTTCACTGTGTGAGGCAGGTTTTACAAGAGCAAAGAACACCGGTAATATCCTTATGAAAAACCTTATGGACTTTTGCATAGGAACACCTTGCTTTTGGCTTATCGGATTTGGTATCATGTTCGGTTCGGGAACCGCTTTGTTCGGTTGGTTCGATCCGCTTATTATGAAAGAATACGGCTCTGTTCTTCCGGACGGAGTTCCGCTCTGGGCATTCGCAGTATTTCAAACAGTATTTTGCGCAACTTCCGCCACAATAGTTTCAGGTGCTATGGCAGAACGTACAAAATTCAGTGCTTATTGCATATACTCAGCAGCAATTTCACTTCTTATTTATCCTATTTCAGGTCATTGGATCTGGGGAGGCGGCTGGCTTTCGGAAATGGGATTTCATGATTTTGCAGGATCAACCGCAGTACATATGGTAGGCGGTGTGTGCGCGTGCATCGGTGCTGCAATACTCGGTCCTCGTATCGGAAAATATGGAAAAGACGGAAAACCCCGCGCAATACTCGGTCATAACATGACAGCGGCAGCGCTTGGCGTATTTGTACTTTGGTTCTGCTGGTTCGGATTCAACGGCGCTTCAACTTTGGGTATGGATTCCGATTCGCAGCTTACAAGAGCTGGTCTTGTTTTCTTTAACACAAACCTTTCGGCAGCATGCGCTTGCGTTGCAACACTTATTTTTACTTGGATCCGTTACGGAAAACCTGATGTTTCAATGACTTACAACGCAGCCCTTGCAGGCCTTGTAGGAATAACCGCAGGATGCGACGCTGTAAACCCCGTAGGCGCTGCAATTATGGGACTTATCTTTGGTATAGTTATGGTTTTGTCAGTTGAATTCTTTGATAAAATTGCAAAAATTGATGACCCTGTAGGCGCAGTTTCGGTTCATATGGTATGCGGCGCTCTCGGCACTATTTTAACCGGATTTTTCTCAACCGGCGGAGTTATGGACGCTGACGGAACATACCCCGTTATGAAGGGTGTTTTCTACGGCGGTGGCTTCAAATTCCTCGGTGTTCAAACTCTCGGAGTTGTATCTGTAATGGCATATGTCGCAGTTGTTATAACAATTGTTTTCCTCGCATTGAAACACACTATCGGCTTGCGTGCAAGCGCAGAAGATGAACTTGCAGGTCTTGATATTTCAGAACACGGATTGCTTACGGCACATGCAGGGTTTGCAATGGAACCTGACACAACATCATCCGGCTATACGGCAGAAGTTCTGGGTGATGTTCCGGTATCAAAAACCGTAACGGTTGAAAAAATACCGGTAAAATCTTCGGAAACGAAAGGTTATTCAGAAATACTCAGTAAAGTTGAAATTATATGCAAAGAAGCAAAACTTGACGCTCTTAAAAATGCAATGACAGATATCGGAATTACGGGCATGACAGTATCCCATGTTCTCGGATGCGGCATACAAAAGGGCAAGTCGGAATTCTACAGAGGCGTGCCTGTTGAAGCAACTCTTCTTCCGAAAGTTCAGGTTGACATAGTAGTAAGCAAAATCCCTGTAAGGACCGTTATCGAAACCGCAAAGAAAGTCCTCTATACAGGACACATCGGCGACGGAAAAATATTTGTTTATGATGTTGAAAATGCAGTAAAAGTTCGTACCGGTGAAGAAGGCTATGACGCTCTTCAAGACGAATAATATAATATGTAAAAATTAATACCGGCAATAAAATTAAGAGCGCTTTCATATTGGAAGCGCTCTTAATATTTTTACAAAAAGATCAGTTTTTCTTTGTTCCCATGAAAAACATATTTTTATGATTCATAGAATCCTGCACTATTCCTAGGGCCTCGCCAAATCTTTGAAAATGGACTATTTCCCTTTCTCTCAGGAATTTTATCGGATCTCTTACGTCCGGGTCGTCAACAAGGGCAAGTATATTGTCATATGTTGCGCGCGCCTTTTGTTCTGCCGCCATATCTTCATGAAGGTCTGCTACGGGATCTCCTTTTGACTGCAGGTATGCCGCGGTGAAAGGAACTCCTGCCGCCGACTGCGGATAAATTCCAAGGGCATGATCTACATAATATGCGTCAAAGCCTTGCTCCTTCACCTGTTCCGGAGTCAAATTGCATGTCAGTTGATAAACTATACTTCCAATCATTTCTAAATGCGCAAGTTCTTCGGTGCCTATGTCCGTCAAAAGACCTGCGACATTATCATTCTGCATTGAAAATCTTTGTGAAAGATATCGCAACGATGCTCCCAATTCACCATCGGGTCCTCCGTATTGCGATATTATAATTTTGGCGGCTCTTGCGTCCGGCCTCTTTATTCTTACCGGGTATTGAAGTCTTTTTTCGTATTCCCACATAAATCAGCAGCACTCTCCTCTCCAAGGCATCGGTGCGCCGACCCACGTCCAGCGCTGCTGCGCTTTTACATTATAAGCCTCTATCGGACCGAACGCACATGTATATTGTTCTATTAAATCATGACGTACTTTCTCGTGCTGTCTGAAAAGCGTAATTGCCTCAATACAGTCGGGATGCGTATCAAGATATAGTCTTAGTTCATCAAGCACAAAACTTGTGCTTGTTATTCTTTCAAACAATTCATTTTTCGCTTTTGTTTTTTGCATTTACTTTGCCCCCATATAAGGTTTATCTAAATCTTTGAATAATGTGCCATGGCATATCGCCGTGTTTTCATCGTATAGGTTTCGGAAAGGCTGAGATAAAACATATGCCCTTGCAAGTTCCATATTGCACCTGTTTTCAAAATCTCCGCAGTTTCTCGGAGTTGTTTCTTCACCCTGCACCATTCCGCAGTCATTTTCTGTATAGTAACAATTTCTGTCCATATTTTCTCCTTTCCAAAATTTAAACATCAAGTATTAGACTGTCTAAAATATGATATGTGTATTTTTTGCCTTTTGTGACAAAACAAGACAAAAAAAACGCTCTGTGCCAAATGACACAGAGCGTCTTAAAAATTATGCACTTATATTAAGTATCTGAAAAGTTTTGCATTTCCCGCCTTCAATTCAACGCGGATTTTGTCGGTGTTTTCATATTTTTCATTGGTATCGATATCTATTAAGGTTTTCTTTTCCTTAAGGCTTAAAACTGTACTTGAATCGTTCTTTGCGATAACAAATATAAATCTGTTGTCTCCGCAAACAGTAAAGTTTGCGTCGGTATACAGGTGAGCCTTTGTCATTTTAAGCATTGCATACGCGTCTTCTATAGAAACTATGGGACATGAAATAAGAATGTCATTGTCTTTTTTTGCAATCATAGCCTTTCCGTCGTCATATCTCTTTATAACTTCAATGCCGTTTTCTTCAATTATATTTACAAACGGAAAATCATTTTTGCATTCATCGGGAACTAAAATTCCGGGAAGTTCAATTTTGCCGGCATCTCCTTTATACGGTTCAACACCCATGCCTGTAAGTTTTTTAACGTTTTCTATATCAAATTTTTCGGAGATAATGCCGGGACAGTAGCACCAAATCTTAACCGTATCCTTCGGAATTCTTTCAAGAACCTTAAGTCTTTCCTGCGGCATATAGAACTGATTTAAAAACAAGATTGCTTTATATTTTGATAAATCTATATCTTTCAAATCGTCAAATCTGTAAAAATCATTCAGAATTCCGCACTGTTTAAAGTTATTTGAAATTTCCTGAATAAAGTTTCTGTGATAAGAAATGCTCGGAACTGTATGGTAAAGACTTTTTTCATCCATCACAAAAAGCACGTCGGTTTCGCTTTTTGACTCGCAGTGTTTGTCCATATCATGTGAAAGTTTGGTCATATTATCGATATCTTCCATAATCTGTTTGTCATGGAAGGCATATTCTCCGAGATCCATCCACCAATATCCCTGATTATGGGATATGTTCTTTGTAAATTCTCTTTCAAGAACCGCTTTTGTCTGCGCATAATCCTTGGCTTTCGTATCATAATTTCTGATATCGATATGCGTCAGGTTATCTACTTCGTCAAGCCAGAGTTTTTTAAGCGCTATGGAATTCGAAACAGCCTGTTCTACGCCGCCTCCGCAAGGATCGCACCTGTAATAGCCCTTCGGGGAAGAGAGAAAATCAACATTTTCGTCGGAAAGTACGTCATCAAAATCAAGATGACCTGAGTATGAACTGTAAGGAACATTGACAATGTATCCGAAAAATGCACCTGCAACTTTATCCGGAGCCGCTTTTTTCGCCACTTTGCAGAAATATTTTATTGCCTTTGCATTAGCCTCGTTTAAAAATTTTGCGTAATCAACACAGATTTCATCATCTTTTTCCGATCTGAAAAAGCCTTCAAGCGTATCTTTTCTTGAATACATATGTTCAACTGACGGAACGCTCGAATATTTTCCCTTCGAAAATTTCTGCGTAAAGTTTTTGGAAGCGCTTATTCCAAAGTCACCCTTCTTATATATATTAGGGTCCCAGCTTCCCCAGAGGGTTGTTTCTCCGCAGTTGCCATAAGCTATGTGATAACCTATTATTCTGTCACCGTATTTGCCTTTTTCAAGGTGATTTATAATGTTTTCAAGGGCAACTCCCGCGTCATGCAGCCATTTTTCGGAAGAAAAACTCTGCATGCCTATAAGACCGCCGACGTTCGGACGTGTGTCTTTGTAAGTTCCGCCGTTTACCGAATAACCGTCAGGGTTGTCATAGCCGAAGAAATCATGCTTTAATGTTCCGACAAGATCCCTTATTCCCTTTTCATCTCTCGGCCCGTTTGCATAAACGAAAGTTTCTGTGGGATTTTCATAGCACCAGTCCACGGGAACATTGAGTTTTATTCTCGGAAGATAATATATATCGGGGAGTTCGGAAAAAAGGCAATCCAAAACTTCATCAACACAGGTATAATCATATTTATCAACCCCGATCCAGCCGTTCGGAATACCCGTTGAATGGATTTTTACGTTTGCGTCATAAAATTCTTTATGAATTTCCTGATATTTTTCAAAATTTCTGTTGAAAAGTATCCATTTTCCGTTCTCATCAAGCCTCGGAGGATCAAATCCAAAACCGAGTCTTGAAAAAAATACCGGATTTTTTCTCAAATACTCTATTTTTTCCGACAAATTCATTTTTATTTTCCCCTTTAATTTTCACTTATTTAATTTACAAGTATATTATACAAACTTTATCGCTTTTGTCAATAGCAAATAAGGCAGATTCTATAAAAATAAAAAATTATTTGTTAATCGTGAAATTTTTGGTTGACAAATTATATTTTCCATATTATAATATCACTAACATACTTGATTGGTAGGGGAATAATTTGTTTATTAAAGAATTATATTTCGAAAAATTAATAAGAGCAAATTACAGATTCGGACGAATGTGAATTTTCATAGTTTTTAAATTCAAAAAAATAAATTTACTTTAATTTTTAAGGAGAAAAACAATGAAAAAGTACATATCAATATTTTTATCCGTTTTAACAATATTCTCTGCAGTGCTGTTCACATCATGCAGCAAGAAATCCGACGGGATTTCAATTTCGGTTCCCAACGACACGACAAACGAAGCAAGAGCACTTCTTCTGCTTCAGGATCTCGGCTATATAACTCTTAAAGACGGCGCAGGCATTACCGCTACCGTTCTAGATATTGAGGACAACCCTTACAACATTGAATTTAATGAAGTTGAAGCCGCTCAGCTTCCCAACGTTCTTAAGGATGTTGACTACGCGGTTATAAATTCAAACTATGCAATTTCCGCCGATCTTAACCCCGCTAAGGACGCCCTCGCTTTGGAAGGTTCCTCTTCCGCATACGCAAACATCGTAGCCGTTAAAGAGGGGAACGAAAACAGCGACCTCATCAAAGCTTTGATTGCAGCGCTCGAAAGCCAGAAAGTTGCCGACTACATCGACTCCACCTATGACGGAGCCGTGGTATCGGTTGTTGATAATCCCACAGATGGATATGACAGCTCTGTAGATTACACCGCACTTGCAGGTCAGACGGTTTCTGTTGCCGCATCTCCCACTCCGCATGCTGAAATTTTAAAAGTTGCAAAAGAAATTCTCGCAGAAAAAAATATAACCCTTAAAATAGTTGAATTTACCGATTATGTTCAGCCGAACAAAGTTGTTGACAACGGCGAAATCGACGCGAACTACTTCCAGCATACACCTTACCTTGATGATTTTAACAAGGAAAATAACACAGATATCGTCGCAGTTTCATCTATCCACGTTGAACCCCTCGGAATTTACGGCGGAAAAAAGACAAGTCTTGACGATATAAAAAACAGTTGAGGTAAAAAATGATTGAACTGCATAACCTATCGAAAACCTTTAATACTTCCGCCGGCAAGGTAGAAGCGTTAAAAAATATATCCCTGACTGTTGAAAAGGGAGATATTTTCGGAATAATCGGTATGAGCGGCGCCGGCAAAAGCACTCTTGTGCGCTGCATAAATATGCTTGAAAAGCCTGACTCGGGTTATGTTAAAGTTGACGGATGCATTCTGAATGAACTTTCCGAATCGGAACTTCGCAAAAAAAGACGCGATATTACAATGATATTTCAGGGATTCAATCTTCTTATGCAGAGAAACTGTCTTAGCAACATATGCTTTCCTCTTGAATTATCAGGTGTCAGCAAAGCGCAGGCTCAAAAAAGAGCCTGCGAACTTTTGGATATAGTCGGACTTTCCGACAAGGCAAAAGCGTATCCGGCGCAGTTGTCGGGCGGACAGCAGCAAAGAATAGCAATTGCCCGTGCGCTTGCAACAAACCCAAAAGTTTTGCTGTGCGACGAAGCGACAAGCGCTCTTGACCCGTCAACCACAAATTCCGTTCTGGAACTTTTAAGAGATATAAATGAAAAGTTCGGAATAACGATAGTAATAATAACCCACCAGATGAGCGTTGTTGAACATGTATGCAAATCCGTTGCAATTCTTGACAAAGGAACTGTTGCGGAAACAGGTCCGGTTGAAAAAATATTTTCTTCTCCGTCGTCAGATGCCGCAAAACAGTTGGTTTTCCCCGAAAGCAACTGCATTCCGGACAAAACAAACGGAAAGGTTATACGTGTTGTATTTGACGGGGCTCTCGCTACAAAAACTCCTCTTATCGCCCAAATGGCTGCAGAAAATGGAATCTATGCGAGCATAATATATGCTTCTACAAAAAGTATCGACAATAAAGCCTACGGATCCATGCTTCTTGAAGTTAAAGATGAGGAAAGCGCAAAGCGCGCGATAGAATACTTGTCAAAAACCGAAAATGTACTCGCAAAAGAGGTGACATTATGATTGAACAAATATTGTCCTCCGAAGTTTTATCCGAAACACTTGAAATTGTAAAATCGCAGTTTCTTCTTGCCATATGGGAAACACTGTACGTAACGGTACTTGCTACCGTTTTCTCGGTAATTATCGGTATGCCTATCGGAATACTCCTCGTTGCCGGAGAAAAAAACGGAATACTTCCGATGCCGAAATGGCTTTTGAATTTAATTAACATAATAATAAACCTGCTTCGCTCGGTTCCTTTTCTTATTCTTATGATTTTGGTTTTCCCTCTTACAAGACTTATTATCGGAACTACCGTCGGTACAACGGCGTCAATTGTTCCTCTTGTAATTTCGGGATTCCCCTTTATAGCACGCCTTGTTGAAAGCAGCGTGCGGGAAATCAATCCGAATGTTATAGAAATGGCAAAAAGCATGGGGGCTTCTCCATTCCAGATAATTACAAAAGTAATAGTTCCCGAAAGTGTGCCTTCTTTGTTGTCGAACCTTACAATTGCGGTAACGACAATTCTCGGATACTCCGCAATGAGCGGCATTATCGGCGGAGGCGGCCTTGGCAAAATAGCCATTAACTACGGATATTACAGGTATAAATACCTTGTAATGACTCTCGCTGTAATATTGCTTGTAATATTGGTACAGATTTTCCAAAGTACAGGCACAAAACTTGCAGTAAAATCCGACAAGAGATTAAAAAATAAATAAATTAGCGATGCACGCGCAAAGTGTTAAAAACCCGAAACAAAATCTTGTTTCGGGTTTTTATTTTAAATTCAGACAATTTTTACCTAAGAAGATCATCGGTTGATATATTAAAAATTTCCGCAAGTACTTTTAATTCAATGTCCGTAACAAACCGTTCACCGCTTTCAATTCGCTGGATAGCATTTTTATCAACATCAACACCGCAAAGCTGCAGTTTCTCGGCCAAAATCCGCTGCGACATTTTGGGTATCTGCTGCTTTCGCAAAAGATAAACATTTTCGCCGCATATATTATTTTTTCCTGATTTTGATTTGTTTTTAAACATTTTATTCACCTTTTTGACATTCAGTGCTTGACAAATCAAGTTTAGCATGGTATAATTCAAATAATGACATTCACTGAATGTCAATTTTATGAGGTGATAAAAATGGAACAACAAAAAATTGATATGTTTATTATGACAAACCAAAAATACTTTCCGCCAGAAAAAATTATGTATTTAAAAGACAAACTCAGAACAATGGATGAGCAAAAGTTTGCATTGGTATCAACCATAGAACTAAAAAACCCCCAAACAATTCTCCTGATTTCCATTTTTTTAGGCGTTTTAGGAATAGACAGATTTATGATCGGCGATATCGGAATGGGCATACTTAAACTTTTAACAGGCGGAGTCTGCGGCATTTTACTCATCATAGACTGGTTTACTATATCGAAAAAGACGCAAGATTTGAACTTTAATAATGTTATGGCGCTCGTTTAAGAAATTTTTGCCGTATGAAGTAACGGTTATACTGCTGTTTTTTATTTGCTACACTATATGCAGAACCTTCGGCATTACTTGTTTATTATATGCATTTACAAAAATTCCATGCCCGACGTGTTATATGGGAAGGGCGCTCATTTCACTGCTAAAAGGAGAGCCCAAAAATTACATTATGTATAATATAATGGCAATCCCTGTAGCGTTTGTTTTTACAAGCGAATTATTTAATGCGCGTTTTGGCAAATGCAAAAAAATTTTACATGTTATTTCTGCAATTGTGCTTACGATAAATATACTATATTATCTATTCAGGGTAATTTATATATTTTAAAAACACCGCCGCACAAACAAAAAGACGAAGTTTTAAAAACTTCGTCTTTTTTCTGTTTTTGTGACATTCTTTATACACAGGCTCATGGTGTTGCTTTATCCTATTTTAACCTTTTCCCAAAGGCTGTTGATATATGAAAGCGTTTCCGGATCAAGGTTTTTATAAGAATATTTTTCGTATTCTTCATGGAAGTCTTCTATTTCGGGATAAAGTATTTTCATCGCTTCCTCTCCCATTTCTTCCTTATATCCGTCGTTCGTATAAACAAGTTTATTCGGCGAAGCATAATAGGTAAATTCAGCATTTGCAACAGCCGGTTCTTCCGAAAGCATATAATTTATAAATATCTCGGCAAGTTCCTTGTTTTTGCAGCATGACGGGATACACATAGCATCGATATAGTAGTTTGTAGCGTCCGGATAATAAAATTTCAGATCCACATTTTCAGCCTGCGCATCAAGCATTGTAAAATAGTCACCGGCATAATATGCGCCGACCGCGGTTTCTCCCGATTCCATAAGATTATATATTTCATCCATTACAAGACCGTATCTTAATGGTTTTTGCTTCAAGAGTTCTTCGCATGCTCTGTCCCACACAGAACGATCGGTAGTATTTACGTCAAGCGAAAGTTTATACATAGCGGTGCCGAACGCATCCCTTGAATTATTAAACTGCAGAATACTTCCGGCATATTTTTCGTTCCACATAAGATTCCAGCCGTCCGCGTCTTTTTCGTCAACAACGTTTGCATTGTAAATAATTCCCACAATCCCGTATGAGTACGGCACTGTATACATATTGTCGGGATCGTAATAAAGATTTTTAAAGTTATCGTCAATATTTTTATAGTTCGGGATGTTGTCAAAATTCAGCGGTAAAAGCTTGTTATCGGCACCAAGTCTTGCTATCATATAATCCGACGGCATTATAACATCATAACTTACGGCTCCTGCGCTGAGTTTTGCATACATATCCTCATTGCTTGTAAACATATCGTAATTTACTTTTAATTTCCGGCCATAGTTTTCCTTATACCATTTTTCAAATTCCCTTACGGTATCAAAACTGCCTTCGCTTCCGTCAGATATATACTCGCCCCAGTTATATACGTTGAGAACAAGTGTATCCTCGGAATTGCAGCCGGAAAGGCAAAATAAGGTTCCCGCAGCAAGCAGCACCGATACGATTAACAATAAAAATTTTTTCATTATTTTCCTCCAAAAAATTGTTTTATTTATTATTTGCATTTTTCTTTGTCCCTCCCCTATCGGCAAAATTTGAAAGGAGAAGCAGCACTAATACCGCAACAAAAATTATTGTTGCAAGGGCATACATTTTCGGAGTAACGGTTTTTTTAGTCATTCCGTAAATACGTATCGGAAGTGTCTGAAACCCGTTTCCTGCCGTAAAGTAACTTATTACAAAGTCATCAAGGGATAACGTAAACGCCATTATAAGCCCTGTTAAAACTCCCGGCATAATCTCCGGCAGTTCAACTTTAAAAAACGCTTTTATCGGTGTACACCCGAGATCTCTTGCCGCCTCTGACAGACACGGGTCAAACTGCTGAAGCTTCGGCAGCACCTGCAGTATCACGTACGGAAGACAGAACGTCACATGCGCTATAAGCATGGTGGCAAAATTAAGACTTGTTGATGCTCCCAAAATTCTTCCTATAAACACAAACATGAGCATAAGCGAGATACCGGTTATAATATCCGGGTTTATCATAGGTATATTTGTAACGGTATCCAATGCTGATTTCTGCCATTTCTTTCCGATACTGTTTATTCCCACAGCGGCAAAAGTTCCCATAACAGTCGAAACAGCGGAAGCGCTGACTGCAAGAATCAACGTATTTTTAACCGATTTCAGTGTTTCTTCGTCCCTAAAAAGTTCCCTGTACCACTTCATGGAAAATCCGGAATATACAGACAAACTTTTTGCCTCGTTAAATGAAAACACGAGCATTATTATTATCGGCGCAAAAAGGAAAATAAATGCCGCGGCAGTATAAATTTTCGATATTGTTTTCATTTTTATACGCCTCCGTAAACTTTTCTGTTCGCAGTTTTTCTAAGCACGGCCATTGCCGCAAGCAAAAATACCATCATAATAAAAGCTATTGCCGCCGCAAAATGGAGGTCGTTCGCAATATACTGTCCTTCAATTGCATCTCCGATAAGGAAAAACTTTCCGCTGCCGAGTTTTTGTGAAATATAAAAAGTGCTGACAGACGGTATAAGTACCATTGTAACACCCGAAATCACGCCCGGCAGGCTCAGGGGAAGTATTACCCGACGGAATACGCCCGCACCGTTGCAGCCAAGATCTCTTGCGGCCTCGATAAGTTTTGTGTCCATTTTTGCCATAACCGAATATATGGGAAGTATCATATACGGAAAATAATCGTATACCATACCTATAATTACCGCAGTTTCGGTACCGATAATATGAATAGTCCCAAGCCCCGTTTTGGAAAGAAGTTCGTTTATAACTCCCTTATCCTGCAAAATTGTCATCCATGCGTATGTTCTTATAAGAAAGTTCATCCACATCGGTATCATAATAATAGTTACCATGGATTTCTGAACATTCGGTTTCATTCTTGACATAATATACGCAATCGGATATCCAAGCAAAAGACATACAACGGATGAGATTGCCGCAAGTTTCAGCGAACGCCAAAATATTAATATATATGTGCGCACCTCGCGGGTCTTTCCGTCTTCGGTAACGCTTGCCGTAGAGCAAAAGAAACGTTTCACATTGTCGAATGTAAATGTAAAATTATTGTCAGTAAACGCGTAGTATGCAATAAATGCAAGAGGAATAACTATAAATATTGCGGCCCAAAACGTGTATGGCAAAAGCGCAATTTTTTGAAACAGCAACGGTTTTTTCGGCTGCGATGTGATTTTATTTTTTTTCATTCTTCGGCCTCGCTTTGAACATCGGAAAGTTCGTCAAGTTCATTGCTGAAAGACGAATAATCTCCGTACATTCCGGAATATTCCGACTTTTTCATGATATGAATGGCGTCGGGTTCAATATATAGGCCGACACGCTCGTCAACATCGACAAAATCAGTTGTCTGTATCATCCATTTGAATCCGCATATGTCAACGATAATTTCATAATGCACTCCCAGAAAAGTTACAGATGTAACAATTCCGCAAAGCATTCCCTTATCCTCAGGAACAATATCAACATCTTCCGGCCTTACAACAACATCAACCGGCTCGTTTTCCGAAAATCCTTTGTCAACACATTCAAACACATGCTTTGAAAAGGATACCTTCTTGTCGGAAAGCATAATGCCGTCGACAATATTGCTCTCGCCTATAAAGTCGGCAACAAAAGCGTTCTGAGGTTCATTGTATATATCCGTAGGCGTTCCGACTTGTTGTATTTTGCCTTCCGACATAACGACAATCGTGTCTGACATCGAAAGGGCTTCCTCCTGGTCATGCGTTACGAAAACAAACGTTATTCCCGTTGCTTTCTGGAGTTTCTTTAATTCCTGCTGCATATCCTTTCTGAGTTTTAAATCAAGCGCTCCCAAAGGTTCGTCAAGCAGCACGACTCTCGGATGATTGATTATAGCCCTCGCTATCGCCACGCGCTGCTGCTGTCCTCCGGACAATGTCGTAACACTGCGGTGTTCAAAGCCGCTTAGCGCGACAAGTTTTAACATTTCGTGAACTCTTTGTTCGATTTCTTTTTTCGGAAGTTTCTTTTCCCTCAGCGGAAAGGCCACGTTCTCAAAAACATTAAGATGCGGAAACAATGCGTAGCGCTGGAAAACCGTATTGATATTCCGCTTGTGCGGCGGAACGTCGTTGATTTTTTCTCCCATAAAAACAATATCGCCCTTATCGGCGTTTGCAAATCCTCCGATAAGCCTCAGCATTGTGGTTTTCCCACATCCCGAGGGACCGAGCAAAGTCAGAAACTCATTATCGTATATATCAAGACTTATGTCGTCCAGAACAACTTCATCGTCAAACGATTTGCTGATATTTTTAAGTTCAATAATTTTTTTCATATTAAGTTCCGCCTTTGTTCGATATATAAAAATAAAGCAAGCAATATACCTTTTCAGTACATTACTTGCTTGAAATCGCAAAACATTATTACCCCTTAAAGGGATAAAAAAACAATCCCAACTGGTTTCAGAGTCTATATAGCAAAGATTACTCTTACTACTCTTATTGACCATTTCACAAGTTTGATACCTAAGGCATCGGTTATAAAGTAACCAACTTATAAAACTTGAGTTTTTCACTCAATCAATAAGGCAACAGAAGTTGCCACCGCGCGCGGTTATTCGGCATTCGACCCGGCTGTCCGTGTGGCCTTTATCCTTTGTGCTATAGCACTTGGAGGTCGTAATATCTTGGCTTGGAAGACTCTATTACGCTTCCCTTTAAGATTCGACATATTATAACACGTTTTTTTATGTTTGTCAAGTATAAAAACCGTTAAAATACAATATATTTGACTGTTTTTTATATTATTATATGAAACGATTTCAAGAACGTGCTTTTATGCATGAACATATAAAGATTTGTCATATAATTTTGTAAATAAATTATTGACATTTCCGCGTAAAAATGGTATAATAGGAAAAACTCGTGAGGGAGTAGCAAACACCGCGCGTGTAACAAGTCAACATCACAGTCCTCGTATCAAAGAGGCTTGGCTTGTTTTAAATTGCAAGACTCATGTATAACCGTAAAAGAGTTATGCCTGGAGCCTCGATTTTGCCCGTTTTCGAACCCGTGTATGACTTTACGGTCATATGCGGGTCTTTTATTTTAAATTTTTAAGGAGGTATATTCATTGAAATTTTATTGTGAAGAAAAGGAAAGCGTAATAAAAGAACTTCAGACAAATTATACCGGTCTTACAAACGCGGAAGCGCAGAGCCGCCTTTCAAAGTATGGAAAAAACAAACTCGAACAGGAGAAAGGCAAGTCAATTATCCGCAAGTTCTTCGAGCAGTTTTTGGATCCGATGATAATTGTCCTTCTTGTGGCGGCGGCCATAAGCGGCATTCTTTCGATTGTTGAAAACGAAAGTTTTGCCGATGTTATAATTATTCTTTCAGTTGTAATTATTAACGCCGTTCTGGGAGTTTATCAGGAAAACAAAGCGGAAAAAGCAATAGAAGCACTTCAGGAAATGGCAGCGGCAAATTCAAAGGTTATGCGTTCCGGAAAGATAATAACCGTGCACAGCGAAGACCTTGTTGCCGGTGATATTATTATTCTTGAAGCGGGAGACGCCGTTCCTGCTGACGCAAGAATAATCGAAAATGCAAGTTTGAAAGTAGAAGAGGCTGCCCTTACGGGAGAATCTGTCCCCGTAAATAAATTCATTGAATGTATAAATCTTTCCCAAAACTCAAAAGACGTTCCCTTGGGCGACAGAAAAAACATGGTGTATATGGGAAGCACCGTGGTTTACGGAAGAGGCAAGGCCGTTGTCACCGCAACCGGAATGAACACTGAAATGGGTAAAATCGCAGGCGCACTTCAGCAGACAAAAGATGACGACACCCCGCTTCAGAGAAAACTCACTCAACTTTCCAAGGTTCTCACGCGTCTTGTTGTCGTTATATGCGCTGCCGTGTTTGCAGTCCAACTTATACGCGCCGGAAATTTTGATTTTGAACTTGCGCTGGATTCATTCATGATAGCCGTGTCACTTGCAGTTGCGGCAATTCCGGAAGGTCTTGCAGCCGTAGTTACAATCGTTCTTTCAATAGGTGTAACAAACATGTCAAAGCGCAATGCGATAATAAGGCGCCTTACAGCGGTTGAAACGCTTGGCTGCGCTCAGATTATATGTTCCGACAAAACCGGTACCCTTACGCAAAACAAAATGACTGTTGTTGGCTTTTTCGGCGAAGACGAAAAGAAAATTGCCACAGGTATGGCACTTTGCAGCGACGCGGAACAGGACTCCGACGGAAATATCACGGGAGAACCTACAGAGTCGGCCCTTGTTGCATGGGCTTCAAAACTCGGGCTTCGAAAACAATCCCTTAAAGAAACTTTTGTACGTACGGGAGAAGCGCCTTTCGATTCGTCAAGAAAAATGATGTCGACAATCCACAAATCCCCTGACAAAGGTTATATTCAATATACCAAAGGCGCTCCGGACGTAATTATAAAAATCTGCACTCATTACATGGAAAACGGCAAAGCCGTGCCTATGACTCAGGAATATAAGGAAAAAATCATATCGGCAAACAAAGAAATGGCAGACAAAGCATTAAGAATTCTTGCGTGCGCCGAAAGGTCTTGGCAGGAGATGCCAGCAGATAAAAGTGCCGATTTTCTCGAGCAAAACCTATGCTTTATCGGTTTGTGCGGCATGATTGATCCTGTGCGTCCCGAAGTAAAAGACGCGATAGCGGAATGTGCCGAAGCAGGCATACGTCCGATAATGATTACAGGAGATCATATCGATACTGCAAAAGCCATTGCAAAAGAACTCGGTATAATTACCGAGAGCACTTATGCGATTACCGGAAGTGAACTTGACGAAATGTCCGACAGTGAATTTTCGGAAAAATTCAGAAACATAAGCGTATATGCGCGCGTACAGCCGGAACACAAAACAAGAATAGTAAATATGTGGAAAAGCGCCGGATACATTACTGCCATGACAGGCGACGGTGTAAACGACGCGCCCTCAATAAAAGCCGCAGATATCGGAGTCGGTATGGGTATTACCGGAACCGACGTTACCAAAAATGTCGCCGATATGGTCCTTGCAGACGACAATTTTGCAACAATTGTCGGCGCCGTTGAAGAGGGCCGCCGCATTTATGACAACATAAGAAAATCAATTCAGTATCTTCTCGGTTCAAACATGAGCGAAGTGTTCAGCATATTCTTTGCAACGCTTTTGGGCTTTACGATTTTAAAACCTGCTCATCTTCTTTGGATAAATCTTGTCACAGACTGCTTCCCCGCCCTTGCGCTCGGAATGGAACTTGCAGAACCCAATATTATGAAGCGCAAGCCACGCGACGCAAAAGCCGGTATCTTTTCCGGAGGCATGTGGTTTGATATTTTGTATCAGGGTATCGGAATTTCGCTTCTCGTGCTTATCTCATATTTCATAGGACATTTCCTGGAAACCGGAAACTGGGAAATTACAAACAGTCAAAGCGGCACGACAATGGCATTTTTGACAATGTCCATGACTGAAATTTTCCACAGTTTCAACATGCGCTCGCAGCGTCAAAGCATTTTCAAATTGGGTTCGCAAAACAAATTGCTCTGGGGTTCCGCTGTCGTATCTCTGATTGCAACAACCGCAGTATGCGAAATACCTGTGCTTGCAAACGCGTTCTCCTTCACGCCTGTGGACTTGAAGGAATATATTATAGCCGTTTTTCTCGGCGTTCTTATAATACCCATAGTTCAATTTGCAAAATTCATTCAGAGAAAAAAAGAAAACTCTTAAGTTTTCTTTTGCATAACGAAAAAACAGTAAACCCTTTATGGGTTTACTGTTTTTCATTTATTTTAAATACCTCTTTTGCAACTTTGCAAAGGCTGGTTACGACAATATCGGGTCTTTCTTTTTCAATGCCCCTTCCTTGTCTGTCATAATAGCAGGTTTTAATTCCGTACCTCATACCGCCCAGGATATCCGACGACATCGAATCGCCTATTATCATTGTTTCCGAGGGAGTTATTTCGTATTTTTCATGCGCGTTTATTTTTTTGAAAGCATAATCGAAAAATTTTTCCGACGGCTTTGATGCGCCTGCTTTTTCGGATATAAAAATATACTTAAAGTATTTTTTCATATCTGAAATTTCAAGGCGATGACACTGCTGCTCATACGGTCCGTTGCTTGCTGCGGACAATATATACTTGTCTGAGAGTTTTTCAAGCATTTCATACGCTCCCGGAACGGGAATTGCGCTGTCAAACAGTTTTTCACGGAAGTATTTTTCAAACACCTCGCCGTCAAAATTTATGCCCAAAACCTTAAAAACGTTATTCCATCTTGCCTTTTCAAGTTCAGAAAACGTAATTTTGCCGCATTCGATTTCAGTCCATAATTTACGGTTTTCCTCCGTAAAAACATTGTACATATATTCTTCGTAAGATTTCAGGCCGAAAGCGGCAAAACCTTCCCTCATTGTCTGTCTTACATATTCGTCAAAATCCAAAAGAGTGTTGTCAATGTCAATAAATATTAACTTCATATTCGCCTCATGTCAGCATTAATATTAATAAAAAGCACACCGATTGCGGTGTGCTTTTTACTGGTGGGGGAAGGTGGATTCGGACCACCGAAGTCAGAGACAACAGATTTACAGTCTGCCCCCTTTGGCCGCTCGGGAATTCCCCCGTTTCTCCCGGAACTGCTGCCCCGGAATATGGAGCTGGTGAAGGGAGTCGAACCCCCAACCTGCTGATTACAAATCAGCTGCTCTGCCATTGAGCCACACCAGCATATTGTCCGTTCCCAAAAACGCAAGCATCTTTAACTGGAACGTTTTATATTATAACAGACAAGACTATATTTGTCAAGCATTTTTTTAAATTTATTTTATTTTTTCCGAAAAAAAGAATTTATATTCAAATTTATGAAATTCATATCCGAAAAATATTGAAAATTATTTTATTTTTTCTATTAAAAGTGTAAAAACACGGCACAGTGTTGACTGTGCCGGTCACACATATTTTTATAAAAACCGCAAAATTTTAATAAGTTTTAAAGATTTTTAAACACGTCGCCCAAAATCTTAATACCCTTAACAATTTTTTCATCGGGCATTGTCGAATAATTGAGTCTGAAGCACGAGCATCTTTTGTCCATATCCACCATGAAAGTGCTTCCGGGAACAAAAACGACTTTTTTTTCAACGCAGATTTTCGAAATTGCGAGAGTGTCATATTCTCCGCCCATGTCGCACCATACAAAAAGTCCGCCGTTGGGTGATGTGCGTTTTATATTTTTGGGAAAGTATTCGTCAATTGAATCTGTCATAAGGCCGCATTTATGCTTATAAAGTTTTCTCATTTCGGAAATATTTTCATATATGTCGAACCTGTTTAAATATTCGTATGTCAAAAGCTGAGTAAGCATCGGAGTATGAACATCGGAAATTTGCTTTCCGACAACGATTTTTGATATTATATCCTTGTGAGCAGCCACAAAACCGACTCTGAGCCCCGGCGACAATATCTTTGAGAACGAACCGCAGTAAATTACAATTCCTTCGGTGTCCATAGATTTTATCGTAGGTACTTTCGTGCCGTCAAAAGTAAGTTCTCCGTACGGATTATCTTCAATGATAATAATATTGTTTTCCTTTGCAATCTCATACAAAGCCTTTCTTTTTTCCAAAGACATGGTAATCCCCGACGGATTCTGAAAAGTAGGAATGGTATATATCATTTTTACATTCTTGTTCTGCTTTATTTTTTCCTTAAGAACGTCTATATCCATGCCGTCGTCCTGCATCGGAACTCCGACAAGATTTGCCTTGTACGAACGGAAAGCGTTAAGTGCTCCTATAAAACTCGGCTCTTCAACAATGACGGTATCATTTTCGTTTACAAGAACTTTTGTTGAAAGTTCAATACCCTGCTGTCCTCCCGAAACAATAATTACATCGTCAAAATCCCGGCCTATATTTTCCCTTGATTTCAGCATTTCCGAAACTTTTTTGCGAAGAGGCATATACCCTTCGGTAACGCCGTACTGCAAGGCAAGCACAGGGTCATTCGTTAAAATATCCTGAGCGATTTGTGCAAGTGCCTTTCCCGGGAAAAGTTCGCTTGCAGGATTTCCTCCCGCAAGAGAAATAACGTCCGGATCGCCCGCAAGTTTAAATATTTCTCTTATGGCAGAGCCTTTCATGTCTTTCATTCTGTCAGAAACTGTATATTTCAATTGAAACCCTCCCTTTTAAAATTATTTTCTGTATATATCTTCCGGAGTAACAAGCATCTCGCCGTGCCCGTTTGTAAATTCAAGCGATTTTTGCATATCGTCCGTTTTCATAACCATAATAGCCTTTCCGTCTTTTCTGATTCCAACGAAAGCATACATATATTCAACCGTAATGTTTTCCTTTTTCAATTTTTCAAGAACTTCCAACAGCCCTCCGGGCTTGTCTTCAATTGCTAAAGTCAAAACATCGGTGCATTTTGTTACAACACCGCTTTCATTTAAAGCCTTAGTCGCCTTTTCAGGTTCGTTTACAATAAGGCGCAGAATTCCAAACTCGCTTGTATCCGCCATACTGAGCGCGCTTATATTAATGTTATTTTTTGTTAAAACTTCGATTACTGCGGCAAGCCTGCCGACTTTGTTTTCAACAAACACAGATACCTGTTTTATAAACATATGAATACCTCCTTAAAGTTTACGGTTATCTATTACCCTTTTGGCTTTTCCCTCGCTTCTCGTCAGAGTCTTCGGATTTACAAGATGAACCTTAACTCCTATTCCGAGAGTGCTTCTTAATTTTTCGGTAATTTTTCTTTCAAGAAGTTCTATTGATTTTACATCGTCAATAAACATTTCCCTGCTCATTTCGACATTCAAGTCAAATGTGTCGTTGTTGTTCACCCTGTCTACGATGATTTGATAGTTAGGCGTGCTTCCGTCTATATTTAAAAGAACTTCTTCAATCTGCGACGGGAATACGTTAACGCCTCTTATGATAAGCATATCGTCGCTTCTTCCGTTAGGCTTTCTCATTCTTATATGAGTTCTGCCGCAAGCGCACGGCTCATAGATAAGCGAGCATATATCGCGCGTGCGATATCTTATAAGCGGAAAACCTTCTTTTGCGATTGTTGTAAATACAAGTTCCCCTTCTTCACCGTCAGGCATATTTTCACCTGTTTCCGGGTCGATTATTTCAGGAATAAACATGTCTTCGCAAATATGCATGCCGGCCTGCTCTTCACATTCGTATGCAACTCCGGGACCCATGATTTCCGAAAGTCCGTAAACGTCATACGCTTTTATATTGAGGCCCTCTTCTATTGCGTGACGCATGTTTTCACTCCATGGTTCGGCTCCGAAAATTCCTGCTTTAAGTTTAAGTTTATCACGCAGTCCCGCTTCATTTACAGCCTCCGCAAGATACATGGCATACGACGGAGTGCAGCAAAGTACCGTTGCTCCGAAGTCAATCATTGTCTGTATCTGATTGTTCGTGTTTCCGGCAGATATCGGTATTACCGCAGCTCCGATGTTCTGAGCCGCGTCATGCACGCCGAATCCCCCTGTGAAAAGACCGTACCCGAAAGACACCTGAACAATCGACGTATTGTCCGCCCCTGCCGCGTAAAAAAGTCTGGATACGCAGTCGGACCAGTTTTTAAGGTCGTTTTTCGTATATCCCACAACAATTTTCTTGCCGGTCGTTCCGGATGACGCATGAATTCTGACAATATCTTTCATATCCCGTGCAAAAAGTCCGTAAGGATAGTAGTCGCGCAGATCCTGTTTGTATGAAAAAGGCAGTCTGTGTAAATCCTCAACGCCGTGTATGTCAGAAGGTTTTAATCCCTTTTCATCCATTCTTTTTCTGAAAAGTTCTACTTTTTCATACATTCTTTCAACCTGCAAAACCAGTCTTTCGCTCTGCAGACGCAAAAGTTCGTTTCTCGGCATTTTTTCTGTTTTAGCGTTCCATATCATAATTTAAACCTCTTATTTTTTTATACTGAGTATTATTCCGAGAGCAACCGACAAAGAGGCTGCCATTATAACCTGATATTCCGAAGGAAGCATGAACGTCACGGTATGCGCCGGAATCCAAAACAGCGGAACCGTCTTAAAAATCGTGAAAGTCACAAATTTCGTCCAGTCCACATTTTTTATAACATCGCCTATTTTGCAGGGCTTGCCCGCGCTTTTAAGTTCCAGATACATATCCGTGCATTTATGCACCGCCATAAACGTAGGACCGAAAGATGTGTTCATTATAACGCTCGTGTACAGCGCCTTCAGAAAGGCGCTGTCCTTCCCGTAAATAAGACCGGACGCGGTAATGGAAGATACGGCCCCCGAAAAAACCTTCATCATGAAAGTTATCCACACACCAATAAAACCCCATATTATAAATCTGCATACAATCTTTGCCGGAAGAGCCCACCGCTTTTTCGCAATCCTTACAGCAATAAGTTCTCCCGCCGTTGCAAGCAGAGCAAATTTCACAAATCCCATTATAAAGGGATGTTCCCCCGATAAAGTCTTGAATATTTCTCTTGATGAGGGGATAATAAGAATCAATGCAAAAGAACAAATTGAAAGCAATATGTATAAAATTATAGAAATATTCCTTTTTACATTTTCCTTTGTATTCACCTTTGCTACCTCCGTGCTTTTATAAATTATATCCTAAGTCAAACGCCGCAAGGTTTGTCTGCAAAAATTTTTCGGGCACTGTGCTTTTTAAAGCCTGTATCCATTTTTCATAAGATATATCGGTGCTTTTTGCCATAACTCCTATCAAAACTACGTTTACGGCTTTTGCATTGCCTGCCTTTTTTGCAAGGTCATATGCGTCAACTTTTGTAAGTTGTATTTTGCTTTCGAGTTTTTCCGCGATATTTTCGGGATACTCGGCAGCACCTGTTATAACCGGCATCGGATTTATCTTCTGAGTATTGACTATCATCTTTCCCGAAGGCTTAAGGTAAGGCAAAGCCCTGTATGCTTCAAGCATTTCAAACGCAAGGACAATATCCGCATTTCCCTTGTCGATTATCGGAGAATAAACCTTATCCCCAAATTTCACATAAGTAACAACGCTTCCCCCGCGCTGACTCATTCCGTGAACCTCGGATACCTTAACGTCATATCCTTCGCTGATAACTGCATTCCCGAGTATTCGGCTTGCAAGCAGAGTTCCCTGGCCGCCTACTCCGACTATCATTATATTTTTATTCATTTTCTCAGTCCTCCTTTGAAATCGCACCGAACGGGCATACATTAACGCAAAGTGAACATCCGTTGCACTGCGTTTCGTCGATAACAATTTTTCCGTCTTTAAAGGAAATCGCGGGACAACCGAGTTTCATGCATACTTTGCATGTTTTGCATCCGCTTGTGACAGAACATTTTCCGGAATACTTCACAGTTTTCAGCAAAGCGCACGGTCTTTGCGCAATAATTACCGACGGTTCATCGGAATTTACTTCTTCTTTTACTATTTTTTCAAAATTTTTAACGTCAAACGGATCGGCCACCGTTATGCGTTCAACTCCAATTGCCCGGCACAGTGCGACAAGATTTACCTGTTTCGTTTCTTCTTTTCTTATCGTATATCCGGTCGTGGGGTTATCCTGGTGTCCCGTCATGCCGGTTATTGAATTGTCAAGTATAATTACAGTGTTGTTTCCCTTATTGTAAACAATATCAATAAGCCCGGTTATGCCGGAATGAATAAAAGTAGAATCTCCTATTACCGACACAAGTTTTTTGTTAAACTCCTTGCCGCGCGCTTTTGACATGCCGTGCGCGGCGCTGACCGATGCACCCATGCAAATAGTCGTATCAACGCTCGAAAGCGGATTTACAGCGCCAAGCGTATAACAGCCGATATCGCCCGAAACCGTAAGTCCGAGTTTTTTCAAAACATAAAAAGTGCCCCTGTGAGGACATCCTGCGCACATTACGGGAGGTCTTGCCGGCAAAACCTCTTCAGGAGTATAAAAATCATCTGTCTTTTCGGAAAGAACTTCCTTCTTTATCATAGACGGGGTGTATTCTCCGAGAAGAGTAAACGCATCTTTTCCGATAACTTCAATTCCGCAGGCTTTGCAGTGCTCTTCAATTATAGGGTCGAGTTCTTCTATAACATAAATTTTTTTGCACGTCTTCGCAAAATCTTTTATTTTCTTGCACGGCAGCGGATAACTTATTCCGAGTTTCAGATAATTTACTTTATCACCCAGCGCTTCCTTTGCGTATTCATATGAAATTCCCGCGGTTATAACGCCTATATCGGAACCGTTGTCTTCAATTTTGTTAAGTTCGGATTTTTCGGCAAAATCCGTCAGTTTCTTTATTCTTTCTTCTACTATAACATGTTTTTTAATAGCATACGCCGGCATCATTACATTTTTTTCGGCATTCTTTATATAAGGTTTTTCTTCCGGCACAACCCTGTCACAGATATCAACAAGGCTCTGCGAATGGGATACTCTCGTTGAAAGTCTTATAAATACAGGGGTATCGTACTCTTCTGAAAGAGAAAACGCCGTCTTTGTAAAATCCTTGCACTCCTGAGAATCGGAAGGTTCAAGCATGAGTATTTTCGAAGCCTTGGCATAATGCCGCGAGTCCTGTTCGTTCTGGGAAGAATGCATGCCCGGGTCATCTGCAACACAGAATACAAGTCCCCCAGAAACTCCGATATAACTTACCGTAAAAACAGGGTCTGCCATAACGTTAAGTCCGACATGTTTCATGCATGACATGGCTCTTGAAGAAGCAATTGACGCACCTATTGCAACCTCAGCCGCAACTTTTTCGTTCGGCGCCCATTCCACATGAACTTCTTCTTTCGGATATTTTGCCATGCATTCTGTAATTTCGGTACTCGGTGTGCCGGGATACGAGGATACAACCTTTACTCCGGCCTCATACGCTCCGCGCGCTACCGCATCATTTCCAAGCAATAATTTTTTCATAATTAAAAACTCCTTATCTTTAAACGCCGGTACTGTCAATTTCAACCTGCTGAGCCACGAGCGCCTCTCCGCAGTACATTTTGCGAAGTTTCGGCTTTTCGATTTTACCGGTAGGATTTCTGGGAATATCTGCAAATATTATTTTTTTCGGTCTTTTATATCTCGGCAAATCAAGACAGAATTCATTTACCTGCTCTTCGGTAAGTTTGGCGCCGCTTTTTACTTCAATAACAGCCGCCGCAATTTCTCCGAGCCTCGGATCCGGCAGGCCTATAACCGCCGCGTCTTTTATCGCGTCATTGCTTCTTAAAAAGTCTTCTATCTGCACCGGATACAAATTTTCTCCTCCGGAAATAATAACGTCTTTTTTTCTGTCTACAAGATAAATAAACCCGTCGCTGTCCTCCTGTGCCATATCGCCGGTATAAAGCCACCCATCGCGCAGCACTTCGTTTGTTGCCTTTTCATCTTTATAATAACAGTTCATAACTCCGGGGCCTTTTACCGCAAGTTCTCCCACGCTTCCCCTCTCTGCTTCTTTTCCGTCCGCACCCACAATTTTGGTCTGCCAGCCGTATCCTGCCTTGCCGATAGCGCCGACTTTGTTTATATTTTCTATTCCGAGATGCACGCATCCCGGGCCTATGGATTCGGAAAGCCCGTAATTTGTGTCATATTCGTGATGAGGAAAAACTTTTTTCCATCTTTTTATAAGACTCGGGGGTACCGGCTGAGCGCCTATATGCATAAGACGCCACTGATCAAGTTTATAATCTTCCGGGTTTAACCGCCCGTCATCAATTGCGTCAAGAATATCCTGAGCCCACGGCACAAGCAGCCATACAATCGTACAGTGTTCGTCCGAAATCGCCTTGAAAATCCATTCGGGTTTTACGCCCTTTAATATAACTGCCTTTCCGCCGACAAGCAAACTTCCGAACCAGTGCATCTTCGCGCCCGTATGATAAAGAGGAGGAATGCATAAAAACACATCGTCTTTTGTCTGTCCGTGATGATTCTGCTCCGTTACCGCGGCATGCATAAGGCTTCTGTGTGCATGAATAATAGCTTTCGGAAACCCTGTGGTACCTGAAGAAAAATATATTGCCGCCTCGTCGTCATCGCATAATTTTATACACGGATCTTTTGCGGAGCAAAAATTCACGAGTTTGTCGTAACTTTCCGAAAAAGACGGGCAGTCTTCCCCAACATAGAATCTCATTTTAACGCCCGGAATTTTTTCGCTTATTTCCTCTATTCTTCCCGTAAATTCCGGACCGAAAACAAGAACGTCGGAATCCGACAGCGAAAGACAATATTCTATTTCTTTCGCAGTGTATCTGTAATTAAGCGGAACTGCAAGCGCGCCGGTTTTTAGTATTCCGAAGTAAATGGGAAGCCACTCAAGGCAGTTCATGAGTAATATTGCAACCTTATCTCCCTTTTTTATTCCCCTTGACAAAAGAAGATTTGCAAACCTGTTTGCCTTTTTGTTAAATTCACCCCAGGTCATCTGACTCCTGTATTTTTCGTTTGGGCTGCTTTCTATAAGCGAATATTCCCTCCACGTAAGATTGCTCTGATACTCAAGACTCGGGTTAATTTCCACAATGGAAACATCGTTAGGATAAAAATCCGCATTTTTCTTCAAAATCTCCGTGATTGGCATTTTTACATCTCCTTTTTATAAATAAAAACGTCCTTGTATTACTGCTAATACAAGGACGGAAAATTTCTTACCGTGTTACCACCTTATTTTATCTTTTCCTTACGAAAAAGACCTCATCAAGCAACCACCATTGCTCTCGCCATATAACGGTAGCACCCGTCGTTGCCTACTCGCCGCAAAACAGTTTCGGCACGCTGCTGCAAAATGTATTTCGGACTCCTACTCATATTGCCTTTCACCCGCCGGCAACTCTCTTTGATTTTTCGAAAAATCCTACTCCTTTTTGGTCATAGCAATTTTAAATATTGTCTATAAATTATATCTTATTTTTTTAAAAAAGTCAATACTTTTTTCTAAAAAATTTATTTTAAAAATTTATTTTAAATATTTGCATTTATATTGAAAAATACTTTCTTTTATGTTACATTAATTTAAAAGAGATAATCTTTATCGAGAGGTTTTTATGTTAAAAAAAATAAAGGCTGACAACATCAATATGACTAACGGACCGCTGTTGCCGGCAATAATACGGTTCTATGTACCGCTTGTTTTTTCTTCGCTGTTGCAGATACTCTATAACGCAGCGGATATTATAGTTATAGGAAAATATTCCGGCAAGGCTCCGCTTGCCGCGCTCGGTGCGACTACAAATATAATAGCGCTTATCGTTAATACTTTTGTGGGCCTTGCGGTCGGCGTAAATGTCGCGGCGTCAAAATTTATCGGAGCAAAAAAGGACAAAGAACTTTACGAAACAGTGCAAACAAGCATGTTTTCAAGCGTTGTTATCGGAATTGTCATTACAATTATCGGACTTTTTATTTCAAGACCGGTTCTTGAACTTATGAAAACGCCCGCAGACGTAATAGATCTTTCGGATACATATATGAAAATATTTTTTATGGGTTCATGCGGTTCAATGGTATATAATTTCGGCGCGTCAATTCTCAGAGCTGCCGGAGATACAAAACGCCCCATGTATTACCTTGCCTTTTCCGGAATTATAAACGTTATACTTAACGTTATTTTTGTAAAAGAATTTCACATGAGCGTGGACGGCGTCGCATACGCTACGATTATTTCGCAGTATATTTCAGCCGTTCTCGTAACAATAAGCCTTGCGAAAACAAAAAACAATTATAAATTTCATATAGGCAAATTCATGATTTCTTGGAAAAGATTTATGATGATCGTAAAAATCGGACTTCCTGCCGGCATCCAATCGGCGCTGTTTTCAATATCAAATATTATGATTCAGTCGTCCATAAATTTGCTGGGCTCAACCGTCATGGCGGCAAGCACAGTTTCATCAAATATAGAAAACTTTGTTTATGTGTCAATGAACGCTATGTCGCAGACAACTATAAGTTTTACAAGTCAGAATGTCGGAGCCGAAAAATACGACAGGGTGTGGAAAACCTCAAGAATTACGCTATTGCTCGTTACAGCAATAGGCGCAGTGCTCGGGCTTTCGGCATGCGCATTTTCAGAACAGCTTATTCATATCTATTCAAAAGACACGACAATCCTGCCTTTCGCAAAGGAACGGCTGTTTATAGTATGCGTAACTTACTTTACCTGCGGAATATTGGATGTTTTGTCCTCCGCGGTAAGAGGACTTGGGTATTCGCTCGCCCCTACCGCGATATGCATACTCGGAATTTGCGGCCTTAGAATCGTCTGGGTCAAGACCGTGTTTAAAAACTACAGAACCCTTGCAAGCGTAATGCTCTCGTATCCGGTGTCATGGATATGTTCTATTCTTGTACTTACGGTGGTTTACCTTTTAATAAAGAAAAAAATAAACTCGAAGCACAAAGAATGCATTACTTGATTTTTTATTAATAAAAACTCTATGCAAAAAAGCGGCGCATCTGCCATAATCAAGGGATGCGCCGCTTTTATTTTCAAGGCTCCGCACACATTTGCATACCCTTTGCCAACGCCTTTCATTCTTTTCCGCGCCAGTTTATCATATCGAAAAAAATAACTGCGAATACATTTTTATAACCCTCTTGACAAACTACCGTTAGGTAGTTATAATGTTATCGTAAGTATTTTTGATTAAAGGAAGATAATTGCATATGGAAGTCAGCAATACAAAGCAGGAAATATTAAATGCAGCCTTAAATCTTTTCTCAACACAGGGATATGAAGCAACGTCGGTTTTGCAAATTGCAGATAAGGTCGGTATCCGAAAATCGTCTATGTACAGTCATTTTTCAAGCAAGAAGGAAATACTGGATTCTTTAATGAATAATGTTTTGCATCAATACGAAAAACACTCTATTTTCAATTGTACTGACTGGAACGATCCGGATTTTACAAAAGACAAGCAAAATATGACACCTGACATGGCGGTGCAAATGATTATTAAACACGTTCTCTATATTCTTCATGACCCGGTAATCAGCAAGGCGCGAAAAATGCTGACGATAGAACAATTTCAAAATCAGCAAATGTCACAGGTTCAAACCAAGCAAAATTATGCGGATGTTATGAAATACTTTATCGGATATATGAATTTTCTTATCCGATGCGGCAAATTATCGCAAGGAGATCCCGAAATTATGGCGGCGCAGTTCTGCCTGCCGATTTCAGTCTGGATCAACCTATGCGACAGAGAACCGAATCGCGAAAGCGAGGTCATAACCCTTATAGAAAAACATGTACGGCAATTTTTCGATTTGTACAAAAAAGAGCGCTGATACTGCAAAAAAGGTATCTCGGACGCACACACACTAATGCGGCAACGATAATACTTTTTCCGGCACTGCAACAATTTAATGGAGGTATAAGAAAGATATGAACTACATACGAATTACAAAGGACAATATTGATAAGGAACACATTTGCTGCGCCATGTCCGGAAAGCAAAGCATTGCAAAAAAAGAATGGATGAAGCAGAGATTTCATGACGGACTTGTCTTTTACCGCAGCGAAGAGCGCGGCAAGTGCTTTATCGAATATATCCCGGCTGAAAATGCGTGGGTTCCGATCGAAGCCGAAGGATATATCTATATAAACTGTTTGTGGATTGCCGGCTCAATGAAGGGACACGGATACTCAAATGATTTGCTTTCCGAGTGTATACGCGATGCAAAATCGCAGGGCAAAAAAGGTGTTTGCATCCTCTCTTCCGAGGGCAGAAAAAAAGAATTTCTCTCCGACCCGAAATATATGGCATATAAAGGATTCTCGGTTGCCGATACGTCCGAATGCGGAATAAATCTCATGTATCTTCCGTTTGATAAAAATTCCGAGCCGCCGAAATTTAAGGAGTGCGCAAAGCACCCGAAAACCGACATTTCAGGTTTTGCCCTTTATTACACCGACCAGTGCCCGTTTACTTACTACTGGGTTCCGCGTGTCAAGGAAGTTGCAGACGAGCACAAAATCCCGCTTAAATTAATCCATATCACGAGCAAAGAAGAAGCACAGAACGTACCTGCGCCGGTAACGACTTATGCATTATTCCGCGACGGAAAATTTGTAACGCAGGGAATTCAGTCCGATAAAAAATTTCTTGCGCTTGCGGGCGTACAGGACTTATAAATTTTGCAAATGAGCGTCCCGAAATTTTATAAAAATGTTATTTACACTTTCTCTTTCTGTAAAGCTCCGTGCAATGCGAAGCGCAGATTTGTATTAAAATTTGCCATGTTACAGTAGACATTTTCGGATATTGCGGCGCTCAGACCTGCAAATTTTGAAAAAGGAGTACTCATGCAATATCGTACGTATATCAAACAAAAAATAAATTTTGACCGCCTGTGTTATCTGTTTCTGATTTTTCTCACCGGATGCCTTGTTGGGTGGATCTATGAAGAATTTTTTTACTGGATCACAGAGGGTGCTCTTCGGAACCGAGGCATTCTCTACGGCCCGTGGCTGCCGATTTACGGCATCGGAGCGCTTGGCATTTATGCGATGAAACCTATAAAGAATCATCCTATTATTTTGTTTGTCCTCTGCGCCGGAATAACGGGCATTGTGGAATACGCCATAGGATGGGCCGGAATTCACTATTTCAGCCTGCGGCTGTGGGATTATCGCGGATTGTTTGGAAATATAGGCGGAATCATTTGCTTTCGGAGCATTGTAAGTTTTGCGGTACTTGGTTTGGTATTTCATTACCTTATAGAACCCGCGGCAGAACGCATGGTGAATAAATTCAATAAAAATATTATTTACGGCTTTTGCTTTTCACTTACAATCATTTTTTCGGCAGACTGCACTTTAAGTGCGCTTTTCAGAACGCCGATTACATATTAAAGTTTTATGCACCCGCCAAGCGTAAACACGCAGAACACATGAAATCATTAATATTGCATTTGTAAACTGAAAAAGGAGTTTAATATGAAACACTTGCAAACGGTTCAAAAAACTTTTCATGTTTTTCTGATACTTGCAAAAATCGCAAAAACTCTGCATTATCGGCGCATCGTTCTGCGCTGTCATCGCTCTGTGCGCCGTAACATGGTATAGCGGCGGGCAAGTGCTGAGTATTACGGGAAACCCGATTGAAAACTTTATCGGAAGCGACCTTATGCAAACTTATATGACGCTGCTGTCTTATGTATTTACACTGACATCAGACGCAATCCTCTTTTGGCTTGCACACAGTTATCTGAAATCCGAACAGGCTGACGGCACTCCCTTTACGGAAAAAGGAGCAAAACAGATTAAAAATCTCGGTATTAACTGCATTTATATTCCAATCATAGCAATTACTCTCACAAATGCTTTTTCCACTTGGCTGGAAGTTAAAAATTTTGATAACATCAGCAATCTTCCGGGTTTGATAACCGGCATTGTTCTGATTCTTTCATCACTTATCTTTAGGTACGGGTCCGAACTTGAAAAAAATTGTCAAACGCATACCGCCGGCAAAGACAATGTTTGATTTGCAAAAAATCCGACCGGAATAGTTTGCCGGCAGACGCATTATTGCAGGAACACTGTACGCGGGAAATGCACACGAAAGAACTTTGTAAAATTACATTGCTGAAAAATATATTACAATAAACCCCTAAGGTTTAATGCCTTGAAGTTACACATAAAAAATCACCGGGAAAAGTCTTAAGGACTAATCCCGGTAATTTTATTGCCTTGAATCGTTTACGCTCATAAGTTTAGCATAAAACTTAAAAACTTTTTTGTTATCTGTATATATCGGTCCAGTTATCGTCGTCGTAATCAGTGTCGTCTTTTTTGCCGTCATCCTTTCCGTCGTCTTTTTTGTCATCTTTTCTGTCGGAAGGGTCAACGGTTAAAAATGTATCGTCTGTCTTTTTGTTGTCGGAATCGTCTTTTTTATTTTCATTTCCGCTGTCTGTCTTTTTGTCATCATCTTTCTTGTCGTCGGGAACTTCAATATCGGTTTCGATTTTATTTCCGCTGTAGTTTACAATGGTGCCCGAAAGTTTTGTATTTTTTATTACAATATTACTGCAGCCCTCACAGATTATAATATTGCCTTCTATTTCCGCACCGTCGATTATAACATCAGAACTTCTTATAATTATATTTGCCGAATATTTGCCGTTAACAGTACCGGGTTTATCTATGTAATCACTTGCTATGTTATACATAATCTGGGCAAACTCCGCGCGGGTAATATTGTTTTTCGGATTTATTTTCCCCTGCGAGCCGTTTACATATTTTCTTTCAATAAGAGCTGCGGCAGCTCCTTTTGCCCATTCTGCAATATCCCCGTTATCAGAAAATTTTGCAATAACCATTCTGTTCTTTTCTTCAATTTGAAAAGCCCTTGTCAAAACTGCAAATACCTGCTGGCGTGTGATAAACTTGTCGGGATTTAAGTGTCCTGCACCGTCACCTGTAAACACTTTCATAGCAACCGCTTTCTGCATATATTCATAGTACCACGCATTCTTGTCAACATCTGTAAATTCCGTAAGATCTGCCTTTTCTTCTGCAGCAAATGCCCTTGCAATTATAGCAGACATCTGCGCTACCGTAAGATTATTTTTCGGCAAAATCATCCCGTATGAACCCGTAAGTAGCCCTCTTTCAACGGCAGACTGAAGTGCCTTGGTAGACCAGTCATCCGGCATATCCGGGTAAGAAATCGGTTCTTCGGCATGCACAAAAGTGCACGGCAAAATCAAAATGCATAATGCCAAAATAAAAGTGATTGCTCTTTTCATATACAACCCTCCACAAAGGTTTCTTTTTTAACAATTATATCACATATTTTAAAAATTGTATATATTAAAATCAAAAATACTTATCGTCTGCGCTTATGCGCAAATTTTTTTGTGCCAAATAGGATAAAATACTTAAAGCAACTCCAAATAAAACGAATAGTATAACAGATGCAGTGTCTGCAAAATTATAATAACTGTCGGCAATAACAATTGCTGCCGAAGATATCATAATTACAAGCCCCGTATAAGAGTTCTTTTTGTCGGCATGCTTTTGCAGCAGCGGCGAAGCGAAAGAAACAAACAGCAGCGGAAAACACATACAATATACAAAAATTTTTCCGAAAATATTCTGCGCGTCCCTATACAGACCCAACGCCGAAAAAAAATATATTAATGCCGACGCGGCAATTGCGCACCCTAAAATAAGAATGTATGAAATGCAAAAATTTGATTTTGACAAAAGTTCCGCGTGCTTTGCAGATTTGCATAAACTGTCGGGGAAACTTATAAACCACATACATATGCAGCACGCAGAAGACGACATAAGCAAATATTTCGACTTGCCCGACAAGATGGAATATATAATAAAAAACACAAGCAGTATCCCGAAAATTTTAATATGCTTTTTTATTCGGCCTAATCTATAAATCAAAACTTTCCGCATTTCATATCCTCCGGACGCAGAAATTCAAACTTAAATTATTATAGCCGTGTTTTTTGATTTTAATATTCAATCTCCGAAGAAATACTCGTATAATACATCGTAATCGGAACCCACATATCCTATTATTTCGGATTCAAACTCATTCTTTGTCTTTTCATCCATTGAATTATAGGCTGCCCTTGCTTCGTCAATCTGACTCTTATACTGAGTTTTTACATATTCTGTCGTAATAAGTTTGGTTTCACTGTCGGATATTACTTTTAGAATAACGCTCTTCACGTTTTTCATAATAGTGTTTTTTTCATTTGCAAATCTTACGCCCTTTACATTTTCATAAAATCTTGAAAGAGCCTCTACCGCTTCATCGTCTTTTGACAAATCTTCAGGCGTGCCTTTTTTCGTGAATTTTGCAGTATATGTGATATCTGAAGTTACATCCGTCCCTGCAAAATACTCATTTCCATTTTCATCAAACCAGCCATCAAATGTATATCCTTCCTTTGACGGGCTTTCTGCAAACGGAACTATGCCGCCGTACCTTATATTTTGCTTTTTGAAAACGCTTCCGTCCGATATAAACGAAACCGTGTATACAGTTCTGTCGAATTTTATATCAATCACAAGGCTTCCGTCTGCTTTAACAATACCCGAAGTATCGGAAATACACTTATAGTTACTGTCAGATTCAACCGAAACCGTTACTTTTTGTCCCGCGTCCGCATAAAGAACCTCGGTTTTATAAAGCGTATATTCGTCATCATTTATGTTTTGAGTATAATAATTTACCGTATATTTTGCGTTTATAACCGAAAATTTTGCGGTAAGAGTTATATTTTTTGTAACAATTCCGTCGGTATCGACAATTTCATCGCCGCAGTACCAGCCGTCAAATTTAAAGTTTTCCTTTTTGGGAACCGGCACCGAAGGGTATGCGGCTTCGTATTTTACTTTATAATCGCTGCTGCTTCCGTCTGAGATAAAAGTAACCGTCAGAATATCCCTGTCATAATAAATATTTATTGCAAGACTTCCGTCTTTTGCAACAACTCCGGTAAGGTCAGCCGTTACAACATGAAAATTATTATACGCTTTTGCAGCGGCCTTTATGGTGCTGCCTGCTTTTGCGGTGAATTTTTCGCTGTCTGAAAGAGTGTATTTGTCGTCCTGAACATTCTGCTTATAGTGATTGACAGTGTACACTGCTTCATCGGCAGGCACAAGAGTAAATTTTGCATTAATGGTCATATCGGAAGTAACGACGCTTTCGGAATCTATCTTTTTATCACCGTAATACCAGCCGTCAAACTTGTATCCTTCCTTTTGCGGCGCTGCAACATCGGGAATTGTCTGCCCGTAAAGCAAACTTTTCTCTTCGACAACATCACTGCCGTTTATAAATCTAACAGTATATTTATTTCTGTCATAATAAACTTTCAATTCCGAAAGTTCACCCTTTGCAACCGTAAGGCTTGTCACCGACTTTGAACTGTTGTAAGTAAACCCTTCAAACGGGAGAATATCTGCCGTAACTTTAGTTCCGGCTTTAACTTTCTTTGTGTTTAAAGTCTTCACAACCGTATATCCGGTTCCGCCGACATTCTGCTGATAATATGTTGTGTTGTATGTTCCTGTTTCTTCCGGTGTAACGGGAGACGGCGGGCTCGGAGGATTGTTGTCATCTTTTTTTCCTTCATTGTCTTTATCCTTGTCCGGGATCTCGCTGTTTGCCTTTGCAATAGGAGCAAACAACATTGCAACTTCACTTCTTAAAATAATATGCGTTGCGCGAAAAGTATTCCCGCTTTCAACAGACATAAATCCGTTTGAAATAACGTTCATAACAGCATCTTTTGCCCAGTCGGAAACCTCGTCCGAAATATTTACATCGCTTAATTTATAAAGCCCGAGTATCCTGTTTAAAATAACGCAGACCTGCTGACGCGTAACGAAATTGTTTCCTCTGAAGGTGCCGTCTTCAAATCCAGCAATATACCCTGCTTTTTTTGCAATAAGCACCTGGTCATAAAACCAGTCTTCCGTTCCGACATCAGAAAATCCGTCTGCGGCTTTTTCCTTATATCCGAAAGTAAGGTTGACAATTTTGCAGAACTGCGCTCTTGTAAGCCCGTTTTGCGGTCTGAATGTGCCGTCTTCATAACCGTTTATTATTCCATATTTTATTAATGTTTCAACTGCTTCTTTAAGTTGTGCGTCATTTTCTATATCTTTAAGAGCGATATTTTGTGCCGGCGTAAAAAAGTAGAAGTTTAATGCCATACACAACAGTACCAGCATGCTTACAATTTTTTTCATAAATTTTCCTTTCGATCTCCTCTTATAAAACATGGGTAAACTTTCGTTTACCCATATTTCTATTTAAATCCGATTATTCGTACTTATTGTAGAATTCGGCATATGCGTAAGAATCTCCGTTTATCGTGACTTTGTAATCGCTGCCGGTATGTGTAAATTTAATATCGGCCTCATTTGTTTCTGCAAATGAGATTAGTCTCTTGATGATTCTTGCAACGTCAACAGTCTTGCCTGCCACATTTATTACCGTTCCGTTAACCGTTATGCTGAATCCTTTCACCTGTACAGATTTATTGAAAGTTGCCATATCAAATACCTTACCGTTAACAGATACTGATTTTCCGTCCGGGGCAACAATTACTTTTATAACATCCGTTTCAATATCAATACCAAACTTCTGATCTATAGCCTTCTTAATTCTCTGGTAAGCGATTTCGTTTCCGGCATCAACCATATATTCAGTATTGTTCTTTGTGTCAAAGTATGTTTTTCCGTTGTCGTATCTCTTGTCAATAAGTTTTGTAATGCCGTTTTCAATTCTTTCGATATCCTGCGAAGTGAGGTTGCCATCGAAAATGCCTCTTGTTATTTTCGATAACCATCCGGAAGATTTGCCTCCGGAGGCAGACATTGCGAAATTATTCAATTTTTCGGCGTATGTTGTAATCTTATCTACAATGTTTGCAATTTCCGAATCTATTTCACTTTCGGGAAGGTTATTTACAAATTCTATTCTCGCGTCATCTGCAAGAACAACAAATTTATAAAGCATATCGTAATATTCTTCGTTGGTTCTTACCTTGTAACCAGTATAGCCTGCTCCTGTTCTTCCTCCGTTGTCAAGCAGCACATCGGGTGAAAGCATTTCTACAAGTTCAAGAAGATATGCGTTCGAAGAATAGTGCGGGTTTGCATTAATAGCATCCAATATTTTGTTATACGATTTTTCGCAATAGGGAACAAACACATCCTCCACAGGATTTATAATTGTTTTAATGTAACAGTCAACTTTCATTGTTCCGCCTGCGTTAACCGTCGCATAAGCATCCGACAACTGCGTTCTGTAATCGCCGACAGCCCTGTTGAATTCTCTTGTTACAACGCTGTTGGGAATAAATCTTATTATCTGTTTCGGAATAACCCTGTAAACAGTATCAATCGATATTTCATCTTCAAAATATTTCTTAACTGCAAGCAGAATAAGTTTGCTTGAGTCGTCGAATTCAAAGTATTCATCGTTTTTAAGCGCATTAATGTAAGAAGTTACAATAGCGTCGTAACCCGATTCCATTGCTTTATCAACAGCTATATCAAGGAAATCCGAATACGAAACAAAGTTGTCAAATAAACTGTCGAGCATTTCTCCTCTTTTTGCATCGTCGTTTATTATACTGTCAATGAAATTTGATCTTTCGCCCGCATCGTTTATCAATGTATTTATCTCCTGGTCGAGATATGCATTTTTATATTCTTCATCCGTCATAGAGTCATAAGGCATGCCAGACGGTTTTGCCGGAACTGTTATTTTACTTCTTGTAAATACCGTTACGGCAGACGAAGGATCCCTAAGTTCCGTTACGAATATGTTATCAAGCAATCTTAAAAGGTCAGCCGATCTTGCGGAAAGCATATCGTCTATAGTTTCGCGCATTACATCTCTATTATTTCTGAGAGATGTTTTTATATTGTCCCTTATAAACGTATCAAGTTTATCTTCACCGATAAGTTTTGAGAAACGAAGGTTTATATTTTGAATAAGTATGTTTCTGTCAGTATCGGCAAATCTTGACATACGGCCGATTTCAAACGGTTTATTTGCATATCCGGATGCGTCGAGAGCCGAAAGGATTGAATTTTTGTTAAGATAAATTGCATCTTTTAAAGTATCTGTTGCCTTTGAGTCGGAATCAAACGGGGCTTTAACGGTAAATCCTTGGCTCAGTTTGAAGAAATATCCATGAGCATATGCATTTCTGAACATATACGATACTTCAGTATCTACAGTAACAACAGTGTCACTTGTGAATTTTTCATAAACTCCGCTGTCTTCCGTATACCATGCTCCGTTTATAACATGTGTGTATGGCGTAGAGTAAAGCGATGATATGCTGCTGTCCTTTTTATATCCTTCAAGAGTCGGATAATCCGGTGTCGGGAATGAACCGCCTGCAACTTTTGTTCCGGACTGAACATACACAGTAGCAAGTTTTGTTCCGAGTTCGTAAAATTCAACTTTTACAAGTCTATTCCATCTTGCATATACAGTTATGTTTTCGGTAACGTTTGTGTCAGCCCTGAATTCCGTACCGTCCGCTTTGAACCAGCCGAGAAATTCATATCCTGTATCGGAAGGATCCGCAGGGAACGGAGAAGCATATCCGTTATATCTTATGTTTTCAACTTTTGCGTATTGAGTTCCGTTACTTATAAATGTTACGGAATAGAATTTTTCAGCAGATGTAAACTGCGCCGTTATATCAGTATCCGCAGTAATATTTGTATATGCTGCCGACCAGCCTGAGAACGTGTAGGTGTATTCGTTGTCTTCCGGTCTTACAGGATCTGCCGGCGGCGTTGCGTCTGCTTCATATGCAACGCTTTCCGTTTTGAGCACATCGCCGTTATAATTTAAAAATCGTACCGTATACAAATTTCTGTCAAAGTAAACATGAAGCACAAGGCTTCCGTCACTTGCAACAATTCCGCTTTCAGTTGAAATTGCCGCGTTCTTTGTAAAGCCTTCGTATGATTTTGCGTTTGCGGTTACGGTAGAATTTATCGTGCCGGTTGTGTTGTACGAATCTGCGATTACTTCATCATAACCTGTTCTCGTTATATTCTGCTTATAGTATTTTACGCTATACTGTGCGTCTGTCGACGGTATCAGCGTAAATTTTGCTTCAAGGATTTTATCTCCTGTAACCGTGCTTGCACTGTTTATCTTTACTGCTCCGTCATACCAGCCGTCAAATGTATATCCGGATTTTGCAGGATCTGCAACTGTCGGGTACGGGCATCCGTAGTATCCTATTTCGGTTGCATATACTGCTCCGTCTACTTTATATGTAATTCTGTATGCATTTCTGTCAAAGTAAACATGAAGCACAAGGCTTCCGTCACTTGCAACAATTCCGCTTTCAGTTGAAATTGCCGCGT
>CAKSDR010000005.1 GCA_934446095.1 uncultured Eubacteriales bacterium
ACCTTAAGATAACAGGTACCACTTATTATGTTTCATCAATAAACGGAAAAGATTGGTATAGCGGAAAATCGGCAGACAGACCGTGGAAGAGTTTAGATAAAATCAAAAATACCACATTTAATACAGGGGACGCGATATTGTTTGAACGCGGCAGCGTTTTCAGAGGCTCGTTATACGGAGCAGACCTTACCGATATAACATATGGCGCCTATGGTACCGGTGCAAAGCCTGTTTTCATGGGTTCGCTTGCAAATTATGCCGGCACGTCTTACTGGAACAGCACAGGCGTTCAGAACGTATACGTGTGTACGGCAGCGCTTGATAATGTCGGACTTATTGTATTCGATAACGATATAAACTCATATAATTCCAATGCATTGTATGGCATAAAAAGAAGCAAAAATTCAAGCGGATTTTCGGGTTACTCAGATCTTAAGAACGACCTTGAATTTTATTCCGACTTGGATAATAAAAAGTTATACTTGTATTCTGCAAGCGGAAACCCGGGATCAAGATTTTCCGATATAGAAATCTGCGATAAGAGAAATATATTTGTAGGAAAAGCAAACAATCTTAGAATCGACAATCTTTCGATGATGTATACAGGCTCGCATGCCATAGGCCTTAACAATTCCACAAACGTTAAAGTTACAAACTGCATAATTTCATGGATAGGTGGCTCTGTATTGTCCGTTGATTCCGTGACAGGCATAGAAACAAGATACGGCAATGCAATAGAAATATATAACAGTTGTGACGGATTTTATGTGGACAATTGCTGGCTTTACCAGATCTATGATACAGGAATAACATATCAGCAGTGGTCAGGCGACAGCGCATGTATTCATAAAGATATTTCATTTACCAAAAACCTTATAGAGAAGACGCACTGGGGAATAGAGTTTATAAATATCGGTCAGACGAATGGAACGAATGTGCATAAAGTCGAAAACGCATATAATGCGTATAATTATATTAAGGATACCGGAAAAGGTTTCGGCTCGATAACCGAGAACCGTACAGGTATGTCCGCGGCCTTTGCAGGACAGTTTGTAGGCATATGCAATGATAACGATATTGCGGCTGAATATAATATTTTCGATACTTCAGTCGGCTACCTTACACAGATTCCGAAAAATATGAATGTTGAAAAATACAATAACAATATTTATATTCAGTATAATGGCGGCGGATTCGGATGGATTAAGGGAGTAAATATTCCTTCTGATGAAAATACAAAGTCGGAACTTGTACGCCTGGTTAATGAAAATGGAGCTGTTGTAGTACTTACACCTGATATGTAATTTTACAAAAGTTGAATTTTAATAAAATTTGAACTGCTAACGAATTGTTAAATTCGTTAGCAGTTTTAAAAACAAAATCGCAGAAATTATAACCGAGTGCTGTTAAAAGCGCTGATAGTTTATGATTTCTGCGATATTTTTGCATTTTTATATAACTTGCCGTAAAAGCAAGAAGGCATTTATGAATCTTTGCCGCCTTAGAAAAAGTTTTTTAAACTTGTGCCGGAGACTATAATATATGAGAATATTTTTGTTTGAAATATGCTGCCGTGTACTTGCGAATATAAAGGGGCTGAAAAACTTTTTACGAAAAACGGTTTTATATTCTCATACGACAGTTGTTTTTAAATTTTTCAAATTTACTTTAATAAATCTATTTGGAATAATCGAAAGATAAATCCCTCTCTGCTTTTAAAAGAAGAGAGGGATTTATACTTTTAATACTTAAATTTTAATTGCCATTATCCGTTTCAAGGAATCTTTGCAAAATTGCTGCAGCCTCAGCCCTTGAAGCGTTGTTTTTCGGATTGAATGAATTCTTTTCATTACCGAGCATAAGTTCTTTTAATTTGCAGAACATAACGGCTTCCAAAGCCCAATCCGAAATATTTTCAATATCGTTATAATCAAGTTTTATCGCCCATGCGTTTTCGGGAGCGATACCCTTGTATTTTGCATACCTTAACATGACTGCCGCAATTTGCTCTCTCGTTATGTAATTGTCCGGAGCAAATTTTGTTTCGCATATTCCGTTGACAATTCCATTGCTTGCCGCCCAGCGAATCGCTTCGGTATAATATTTATCCATACTTACATCGTCAAATATTATAGCTGAATCAACATTTTTCATACCGTCAGCCCTCCAGAGGACCGTAACGAGCATTGCGCGTGTAAGAAAACTTCCGGGAGCGAATAAATCCGGCGCTGTGCCGTTAAATAATTTGTTTTTCACAACATATTTAACATATTCGAAAAACCAGTCGTCATCATTTACGTCTTTAAAGGGATTTTCCCATTTTGCCGAATCGGGATCATCAATTCCTGACTGATTTTTTATCCACTTTGCATAAAGAGTTATGCTCCTTGTTACTTTCTCACTGAAATCATAAGGATTTATGAGTTGCTTTTCACGGTACCAGCCGCCAAATGTATATCCGTCTTTTGTCGGGTCAGATGGCTTTTCGGCTGTGCCTTGCGATTCTACTTTTTGGTTTGGAATGGTTTCTGCCCCGTTTGTGTTAAACGAAACTGTGTAAACTGCATTAACACTTCCTGACGGACCTGATCCTTTCTTTTCAAGACCTGCAATAGCGTCGGCAACCGCTGTTGCTGCACTGTTGATATCGTCTTGAGTAATACCGGGCGTTGACAAAATCTGTTTTGCACCTGTGATTGCATCTAAAAGTTTATTAAAACTTGAATCGGTGTATTTTTCGCCTTCGATTTTTTCAGCCTCTGCAATTACGTCTTCCAATACAGAATATATCAGCGTATTGTCAGACGTTTCGATTACAACGCCGTCGTACAGGAAATTGTTTCCGCCGAGAGCAAATGATGCGCATATAAGCGACTGCCCGATATTTTTGGCAGTTACAACCGATCCGTTAAGTTCAGATGAAGTTCCGCCGTTTATTTTAAATGCAGTGCCAATCTCATCGGTAATATCGATTTTTTCTTTGTTTTCAAGCACTCCAAAGACTTTAAGAGATGCGCTTTCACCTTCGTTAAGTATAATTTTTCCGTCTTTTACCGGTTTGTCTTCACTTAAAATGCTTATCGAGGTTATTTTGGATAAGTTTTTGTTTTTAAGGACAATTCTTTTGACGGTTTCGTTTCCGGCACTGTCTTTTGCTATAATTTCAAGGTTGATTTTTGCGGAATTTTTCGCATCACCCAAATTAAGAGTGCATTTTAGAATTTTATTCTCGAAAATATTTTTTTCATTCGGAATAATTTTGTTGCCGTTAATCTTAAATATATACTCTGCATCTTCGTCCGCCGTTGCCGTAACGGTTATATTTTCACCGTCAAAGCAGTCGCCGCTTTTGGGTGAAGAGAGCATAATAACGGGAGGGGTGGTATCAACATTAATTGTTTTCTTGATAATAGCATGGTCGCCGTCTTCGTCTTCCGCAAAAAATTCAACAGTGTACATGCCGTCTGAAAGATCAACATTTTTAACAATCTGTGTTTTTTTGTCAGAAGGTTCCCAACTGCCGCTTATAAGTTGGTTGATATATAATTCACCGCTGCAGGGAACATCGCACAATATCTTTATCGCTTTCATGTCCTTGTCATATTCAAGCGATATTTGAGGTCTTGATGAGGCTTTAAGTTCTTCCTGAGCTGATAACTTGTATGAACTGCAATGGTAAATTTTACTTCCGTTTTCTTCACGAATATTGCATAATCTTACCTTTGCACTGTATTTTTTGCCGGGGGTGTATCCTACGGGCACGCTTTTGCCCGTAGGGACATTATTTTCGCCGATAAGCGGCATTTCATATCTTCCTCCGACAATGATTTCCTCATCTTTGTCAAAATACAATCCCGTTTCATAAAGTTTTCCGTTTTCGTAAATTTCAACCAAATACCCGTCGAAATCCTTTTCTTTTGTGTCAACGGTCACTTTAAGTTTGTCATCTCCGCAGTTTTTAATATTTACGTTTTCCGCAGCGCCCGGAGCAAAACTGTTTACAAATGTTATTTTTTTGTCAACATAATAATTGCTGAAGCATTTGTCTTCGTCGCTTAATGTAATTTTAACGGTATATTCTCCGCTTGAAGTTTTATCGGGTATTGTAACAACTGCGGTTTTTGATTTTGCCGGTATATCGTTTTCGTTTAAAATAATCTCATTTTGATATTCGCCGTCATATATTGAAATTATTATTTTGGCGCTGTCGCTTATATTTTCGCCGTCCCAATCGACCGTTAATATGTTTCCGTTTATCTGTGCGGTGTATGAGGTAAGCGCGCTTATCGGGTTTACTTTTATGGCGCTTATGTCATAGGCATTGCCGTCGGAAAATTCTATGAGAAATTGTTTGTCTGAATCGTTCTTTGGAATTGCAATATATGCGGCATTCCCGGATACATTTACATTTGCATTTTTTAAAGCCTCTGTTTTTTGTTCATTTGTGGCATTGCGTCCGGGCGCGATATAGTATCTTAAATCATAAGGAGAACCGTCCTTTTTAACAGACATTGCCTTTTTTATTTCCTCTGCCGAAAGGTCGCTTCCGTCGGCAAGGCTTATTGAAAGTATATAATCGCACTTTTCGCCGAAACTTACAAGGTGCTGGGTTCTTTGGACGTTTGTAATTATTTCGGTTTTTCCGTTCTCAATACTCATAAGAGTAATGCCGGAACGGATGTTGTTTTTGATTTTATCAAAATCAGTTACAGTTTTGCTTCCGGCACTGTACGAAAGATTTCCGCCGACGGATGCGAATTGAGGTTCGCCGGTGCGTGGATCTTTACCGATTTCTAAAGGCTCAAGCATGCTGTTGAAAAGTTTTTTCGTCCTTTTTATGCCGGCATCGTCGTTTTTAGAGAATGTTTCAAAGTTTTGGCTTCCGCTTGGGTTGCCGTGCGTAAATTCAATACTTCCGCCCCAGTAATAAGTAAATCCTACTTTTATGAGCCCCAGCATTTCAACGCTGCCCCATACCTTCTCGCTGCCGCCTCCGAGTTCTGCTGATGCAAGTTCCATGCCGCCGACTATCGGAATATATTTCGGAAGACTTATTGCAACATTTAAAACAAACTGAACAAAATCAGCGGTGTCGCTGCCCGCTGCCGCTGTTATTGTAAACCTTCCCTGCATAATCTGCATAAAGTTTACGCCGGCAGATAAATTCAAATTGAAATTCGGATACCATCCGACCGCTATTTCTCCGTTTTCGAGGAACTTTGCGTCTTTAAGCATTTTAAGGCTCAAGTCGCTGAAAGATATTTTTAGCGAACGCAAAGAAAGTTCAAGGTCTGCAACACCCGTTAGTATTTTTGTTATATCAAATTCAACATGCAGCAATAGCGTAAGCGGGGGAATTCCGTCTTTCCCATAAATTGTATCGTATAAATTATCAAGTCCGCCGCCTCCGCCGGTTATCCATGTTATGCCTAAACCGTCGACATTAAAGCCCGGCTCAAATCCGCCGATGCTGAAATATAATTTATCGGGGATAGGCTCGCCTGATGGGGATGATTTGACAACGAATGATAAAGCCATTGAAATATTTGCGGCCTCGACTGCGGCGTTTACGCCCACTTCGTAGCCGTTTATTGTATTGATGCTTAAATCTCCCTCAATTTTATTCGGCAAAAATTTTACGATTTGCGGAAGAGTTATATGCGCATCCATGTTAATGCCGATATATCCCGGGTTTTTGCCGCCGTAAAGTATATCATGTATTGCAGCACCCGCTTCAATGCGGTCCGCATCGTTGTTTGCCGGTTCAATATCTTTTTCCGTGACCTGTGACTTGAATGTTCCCGAGTCTTCATCAAAGTCAAGACCAAAGGTATATCCGTCATCCATATCATCGTATTCGATTTCATTAACCCCTGTTGTCCACCTTGCGCCGGCAGCTGTATTCTGCCTTACCGCAGCCGCACCGCCCGGCGTCATAAATCCAAGGTCAAGGCTTCCGCCGAACGATATTATATCGGATTTTGTTTTTTCATTATCGTCATTTTGGATCTTTCCCAAAACGCCGTATTTTAAATCAATCAAAAATCCGCCGACAGTTGTTAGAATATCAAAGGCGTTATCCCATTTGAGTTCAATAAAGTCTTTGTTGCCGGAAAGTTCCCCGTTTTCTACAACTTTACCGCTGCTGTCATATTCAGGAATAATATATTCGGTTCCGGAATTCAATCTGAACGCTGCGGTTCCGTTTCGTACTGTAGTGTTTGCGCCGACAGTCGTTATTTTCCCGTCCATGAGAATTTCAACAGTGCCGTCATCTTTTTCATGAATTGTCAAATCGTCGCCGCGGTAGTTAAGGATATGATTTATATTCACGTCTTTATCTTTGCCGAACAGACGGTAAAATTTTTTATTTGCTCTGTCGTTGCTGATATCGCCTCTGAAAGAAAGAAGCAGATTTTTGTCAAAATCGTTTCCCCGTGACTGCGCGTTTTGAAATTCAGTTTCGCTTTTGTAAGGAACCACTTTATATTTGTTATTGTTATCACGCTGTATGGTTACAACTCCATAGTATGAGTTACTGTATTTCAGATCATTTGATATTTGTATAACCATACTGTCGGACGTAAAGTCATTCGGGACTCCGTCAAGCGCTTTTTCACCCGTACCGCTTTTCCAGAGAAAATGCAGTTTGTATCTTCCGGGCTCCATGTATTCGTCAAGCATTATACTTACGTTTTCGGAAGTATTGCTATTGTCAAATACAAGATTGTCAATCGGCACATTATATATTTTTCCGTTATCGCCGCGCAGTTCGATTTTATTTAGCAGTTCGCTTTTGAAAAACTCTGTTCCGCGCCCCGAAACTGTCATGTAGCGTATGTCCCGGTTGTAAATGATATCGGGAGCAAGTCCTGTAAGCGTAATTGCCGGAAGATTTGCATCTTTTCCGGGAAGTATTATATGATTTTCGGTTGTGCCAAGGCAAAATTCTTCGGCATAGGATCCAAGGCTGTTTACGCTTTTGTCCATATTGAAAACTTTAACAACAAAAGTCCCGAGCTGTGCGCTGTCTTTCGGTTCAAACTTAAAATCAAAGTATGTAATATGGTTTTCACCGGACTTGAATAATGGGATATCCGTGTAAATAGGGTCGTTATTGTCGTATACTATCCAGTTCCCTTTGTCAGTTTGCCTTTGAGTTTCAAAACCCAGCGCATATACGACAACCGCAAGATCTTTATAATCTTTTTTTGCATACAGCGGATTTGTAAGATTCACATTAATACGCGCAACATTATCTGTTCCGTCGGAACCTTTATATGCAGTTTTTGAGCCATCCTTAAAAGAAAGTTTTGAAGGTGAGGTTGTATTAATGATTATTTTATTGTCTTTGTTTTTTAAATTTGCGGTAACACCGTAGTATGTTGAAAATGATTTTTCCTCGCCTGAAGCAATATTTCCCAAATCATAATAAAGAGCCACGGCGCTGTCGGCGGTTTTTTTGTCGTTTAAATTGTTTGTAAAGTTCAGTTTTTCATCGGGTGTATAATCAAATACGGTGGACGCGATATTTTCCCAATGAGCAAATGTCATTTTGTAAGGTTTTTGGTCTTCAAAAACACTGTTTACTCCGTAACCGATAACAGACGACGAATATTTGTTGTCTCTTACAAAATAATCGGAGGGCATTTTTATGCTTTGGTCTTCATACGAATCCAGAGTTTTTTCAAATTCAAAATATTCATATCCCTGTCCGAGTTTTTGATTCGGCACTTCATAATACCCGTAATCGTTTTCACCGAGTCTTGTATCTATAAGAATACGGCTTCGTATGTTTTTTGTTTTGGAAGAATTGTTTTTTATGGTGTATGTTATCATAACCGTGCCGAGTTGTTCTGAGGTATCGTTGTTTACAAGAGAAATTTTTTGTTCCGCCGAAAAATCGCCGATACTCCAGGTGCTTGTTATAAAGTTCTTACCCGGATCGATTTGCGTTACAACATTTGCGCTGCCGGAGGAAGGAAAATCTGCATTTTCGCCGAAGATATATTCATCGTTTTCCACTTTAAAAGAAGTAAATGACGTATCAAAGTTTTCTCCCCTGTGAGTAAGCATAACATTGTCGTCGCTTTTTTTGAGTATATCTCCATCAACGGTTGAAATTACGTATCCTCCGTTTTCTTTGTTTACAATAACCTTTATATATCTGTTTGATATTTCCAAAACCGTTTCCGAATCTTCCGTCCCCGCAGAAACGAGTTCTGCGGGAATAACGGCAATCATTAAAGAAACGGCGAGCAATATGGATATAAGACGTTTTAACATATTGTTTTTTCCTCCGTTAATATACATACACATAAAGCAAATACGTTTTTCTGCCGGCTTCCTGCGCGCAAATTGTGTAATATCCTTTTGATAAAGCGTTAAATCCTTCGTTTGCGTTGAATTCTTTTGCATATTTCATTTGCGCTGCGGTTTTATATCCTTGCGCGTAGTAATATTTTGTGTTTTTATTTGCGTTTTGCAGTTTTATTTTTCCTGCCGAGGTCGTAAACACGTCGTTTGCATAAATGTATGAGCCGTTTATGTTAAATCTATATGCGTCTTTTGCAACTATGACAGTAAAATCTTTTTCCGAAATATTTCCCAAACGATCTGAAGCGGTAATTTTTGCGGTGTACTTTCCCTCCTCGGAAAGATTTATACCGTCGGTATCCACGCTTATTTTTACACCGTCATGTACCTCTCCGAGTTTGTTTCCAAGAGGTGAATTTGCTCCGGATTGAGCGTCTTCTGCCGTAACGCTTTCTAAAATTTTACCGAGAAGTTCCTGTTTACCTGTCCCTATATTTACAACTAAACTTTCATTTTTAAATTTTATTGCCGGTCCGGTTTTATCTATAACCGATACGCTTGTTTCGACAATATTCTCGTGTCCCCACTTGTCGGATACGATAATCTGATAAGCCCCGTTTTGCGTAACAATTAAATTGTAGTTGTATATTTTCTCGTTTGAAACAACCTCTTGTTTGTTTACAGGTATGGATTTGCCGGATTTTGTTTTTGCAATAACCGAAATACCGTCGGCGGTTTCGTCAAAAACATTTAAAAGAATACGCACATTTTTGCTTGTGTATACGTTTCCTGATTTGTAACTGTCATTTCCCGAAAGCACATTGCCTTCGCCTATATAATCCACACTCATTTTAATGCTCGGCGCAAGTTCGTCTATATTTGATATAACGGGATAATCGCTGAAAACATTTCCTGCCATATCGGAAAAACTAAACGTTTGCATGCCGTTTTTTGAAACGGTGATCGTATGTTTATTTTTGTATCCGTCATTATGATTTTGCAAAAGCAAAACTTTTTCATCGTCTTCGAAAACATATTCGATTGTCGCTGTGTTTTTGTTCTTGTCAAAAGTTATATTTGGGTATCCGCTTTTGAGTTTCGGAATATCTTTGTCAATAACAGTAATCGGACCGTCCTCGGGGCGCCACAGAGTAATTGCATTACCCCTCAAATCATAAATTGTAAGTTTTGCACGGCAGTTTTTCTTAAACTCGACCGTAAGGGTACGTCCGCTTGTTATTGCGGTTACGTATTCGTCGGCTGGGAGAAGTTCTTGCGTTTCTCCGGCGGTTTTATAGGCCTTAACATCTGCGCGGGCAAGCTGTTCATTAAATGTTATGAATAATTTTATTGAACTGTTTGTAGGCGTTTCGAGAAGTTTTTCTATTTCTTCTTCTGTTTTTGCGTCAACAATGCTTTGCCAGCCTTCGGTTATAATTTCGGGCGGGTCTTTGTCTATTGTAAGAACCGCAATTGCAACAGTTCCGACATTTCCGGCCTTGTCAGTCATAACAAATTTTCCGGCTCCGTTTTCTGTAAGTTCCGTATAATATCCGGTTTCGTCTTTTTTCAGTTCAAAAGCAATGCCGTTTTTTGTTGATCCTGTTACATATAAACTGTTTTCATCTAAATCCGCATCGCGCGTTACAAGATATGCTCTTACGTTTTCTCCGAAAGGTTTGTATTCAACTGTGCCCGAAGGCGCGGTCAAATCGATTGAATTTGCAGGAAGAACAATCGGGACGTCAATTGAATTTTCACTTCCGGTTCCCGTAAGCGTAAGATTAACAGTTCTGTCTTCGATGCTTTCTGAGGTAAAAACTACAAGTTTTTCTTTTTCATATATAGCGGCGCCGCTCGGTAAACTGCCGTTTTGCGACAGAATAGATGAAACTGGTTCGCCGTTTTGGTTTAAAGCCTGAATTTTTACGGATATGGCAGTGTTAACTAACCCTGTATTTACATTTTCGCCGGATTTAAATTCTCCGAGAGTTTTATATCCGTAATTGTCGACTGCAAAATATGTCAATCTGTAATCTGTTATTTTGTTGTCTTTTCTTTCGGCAAATAAAACGTCTGAAGCGTCAGCGGTGAAAGATCCCTCGTTGCCGGCCGCATCACGGAAACGGAAAGTGTATTTTTTATTTTCCGAACCGTATTCGAACGTGACGCCAAATTGAACGGTTTTGCCGTCGGAGGGTATTAAAGTTACATTGTCTTCGCTGAACCCTTCAATTGAATAGGTAAAAGAATAAATGTATTCCTTATTTGTTTCTACGTCTTTTTCGCTTTCGATATTAAGGTTTACAATTGCCTCGGGCGCGGTTTTGTCAATATTCGTTATCGGCAAACTGAAAGTCTTTGTTAAAGAAAGATCGGTATTTGTAAGCGAATAGGTTAGTGTCCCGTTTTCGCTGAAATAAAATTCCGTTTTGCCGCCGCTTACAATTAAATTTTTGTTTTTGCCGGTGTCGATCGTAACTTTTAATCTTGACGATACGGGAGTTTGCGGAGTTATTTCCTTTCCGTCGGACGTAAATATGAGATTGTGGCTGAAAGCCTTTCCGAAAATTTCGGCGTATACGTTTTCTGTGCTGCTCTCGCCGAATAAATCGGTGTATTTGATTTGCATAATTCCGTCACTGTATATCGGAAGATTTTCGTGTGACAGAGAATAATTTTCGGTTCCGTCTATTTTTACAGGGACGTTAAAATTAAGCGCTTCTCCGTAAGTGTAAACAGGGGATCCGTTTTCGTTCTTTGTGTTTGTGATTTCTGCTTTTTTACCATAAAGGGGAGATTTGAAATCATATTTATATTCCGTTTCGTTGCCGGCGCTGTCTTCAATTATAAGCGATACTGACGAGAGGGGAGTGCTTTCAAAATACTTAACATATATGCAAGCGCTGATTTCTCCGCTTTGTTCATCAAATGAACCAAAAGCCGCACCCGGAACATTTTTTATATCAAACCTTGCATTTTCCGCGGTTTTGTCGTCTGAAAGTTTCCTTGAGTACTCGTCATCAAATTTTAAATACACATTTTTGACAAAATTATCGGTTTTGGCGCTTACACTGAAACTTCCGGACGCATCATTTTCCGAAAACTGCGGTTCGGAAATAAATTCCGGCGGTGTGTTATCTACATTTACAATATCGTATGAAGTAAAATCCGCCCCTTCGGGAGCATATTTCTTTTCTCCGTTAATTAATAAAAATCTGTTGCAGTTCCCAGCATAATCAGAAGCGGTCGCAATGAAATATCCGTTGCTCGTAAAATGATAAATTCCGTCTTTGTCGGGCAGAACCCTGATGAAATATTCATATATTGTTTCGTCTGTTTCAGGGTTATAGTCAATTTCTCTGCTTGAAATATTTTCTTCCGGAATGCTGTCAATGTCGTCTTCTTCCGTTGCAATTCTCCACGCATAAAGCATGCTGCTTCCGTAATAATCTCTCATGTCAGACCAGAGTGCAGCCTCCGGCGTATCAATGATCGTCGTGCCGTCGGGCGCTGTTTGCGTATCGTAAAGAGCGTTTAATTTAACAAGAACCTCGTTTGTTTTGCGTTCTGTCTCAGAAATTGAAATATCAAATATCGGCGGAAGGTTATCTCTTCTGATTTTCATTACATAAACCGGGGAGACCTCTCCGTTTTCGGGGTGTTCAAATCTGTAATATAAAGTCTTTTCGCAAAATTCATTGTTTGCTCCGGAAAATTCTCTGCCTACAAAGTATTTTTCCGATACAATGCTGTAGGGGTCCTGCTTAAACTCAAGATATTCCGAGAGGTTTTTGGGGCTTGTTCCTATGCGCATTGCAAGTTTTACGGTGTTGGATTCGTTTATCATATTCCGTACTGGTGAACCGTAGTAGTAAACATCGCTTCCGTTTTCCGCAGGTGCCGAAAAACGGATATATACTTTTTCATCCGTTTCGGTGTTGATCGTATAAACGGGTATATTTTGCGTAATATCTTTTCCATTTTTATCAAATATCGCTTCTGCGTTTGTTCTTTCGCGGTACCTGAATAATGTAAGATATGAGCCATCTTCCGACACCGCGTCTTTAATAGTGGCATTCGGAGTGTTGTTAAACGCAAAGTACGTTATCGGCTTGCTGTTTCCATCTATTTCCCCGGCGTAGTTTAATTTGCTTGTAAACTCATATCTTATTGGGAAGATGTCTGTTTCGCCGTTAAAATTGTCGGTGCGGTAGTACCGAAGGTCGATAGTTTTGGGATCAATGTCAATAACTGCACTGCGCATGCCTCCCGAAACACTTTCAAAACCGATTTCCGAGAGTTTCCACTCGCCGATAACCTCACGTTCAATATCGCTGCTGTGAAAATTCCAACTGCTGTATACAACTCTTTCCAGGGTTATAAAACTGTTATCCATGTCGACGCGCTCAAGATTTGTCACAGGGTCTTCTTCAAAGAAGAATTCTGCCTGCGCGCTGCCATATAATACGGGGGTGTTTAAGGGATATGAAAAGTTGTCGTCCGCCCAAATCAAACCACCGTTTTTGTCATTTCTCATATAATCAATTTTTTTGCCCGCACTGTTGCTTGATGAAAAACGGCTTTGACGCACAGTTACTTTCGGAGCACCGTAAATTGTGTTAAATTCAACCGTCTTTAAAAGTGTGCTGCCGTCATCTTTTTCGGCGGCTATTATAAGAATAATCGGGCGGGAAGTTTCTGTCGGAAAAACATTTTCCGAGAAACTTTCGTCGGCAGGATTTATACTTGCAATCATGCTTGTATCTGTAAGTTCAAGCACTGTTTCCGTTGTGTTGTTGCTTTGAGGAGTATCCGGGTCGTCGTCTTCAAGATCTGTTACAAGATATAGATTTTCCGCACGCGTTTTCATGTCGGAAAGGAATTTATCCGATATGTAGGCGGCCGTGTCATAAGTATTCGCAGGTTTTTCGGCCCACATAAACCAGTAACGTCTTGCATTTTTTATCTTAACTTTTGCAAACGGGTAGTCTTTGCCGCAATAGGTTTTATCAGTGTCTGCAGTATAGTTTATCGATGTATTTGTCCTGTCAAACTTCATCGGAATTTTCAAAAATTCACTCGTGTTTCCTCTTGAGTCGCTTGCTTTTATCCAGGCTGTTTTGTTGTGAATGGTGTCGTCAAAAGGAATATCGGGCGCCGGTATTATACCGGTTTTTCCGCTTTCGGTGATGTATGAAGACGGTTCATTAGTGTCGTTTTCAGAAAAACCGTATGTATATTCGACATTGTCGTCCAAATCGGAAACTGTAATGTCTATTTTTTCTTGGTTTACAGAAGCCTTAACAGTCGGTGCAAGCGTGTCAAATCCGTTCCATTCCGGCGGCGAAAAATTCTTTTTAACGCTTGCGCTGTTTCCGGCTTCGTCGCAGACACAAACCGTTACCTCTATTTTGTCGGCTTCGCTGTTTGCGGGAAGTCTAATAAATCCGTATGCGGCCCCTTTGCCTTTTTCGTTTATAATCGGGGCGCCGAAAGATACGGTTGATAAGTTTGGCTCTCCTTTTTTGAAATTTGATTCATTGTAATTTCCCGATGCAGACGGCTGATAATTTATTCCTTCATCTGAAATGTTTCCGTTTACTTTAACCGTAAATGAGGCGTCGCAGCCTTCAACGGAAATGTCGTCTATAAAAGCGGCTATCGAAACAAGACCTTCGCCTTCATCTGACACTGATATTTCAATTTCAGGCGGAGTATAGTCAATTTTATATTGCTTGTCGGGGAAAACCTCATATTGCGAAAGTTTGCTTTGCGCGCCTGAAGGAATATTTTCGGGTGTGAGCATGCCGTCGTCATTCAAAGTGTAATGCATAAACGAATATCCGGATTCATCTTTCATACTGCCATCATTCGGCAAAACCGAAACAACTTTAATTGACGTGCCGTTTGTAATTTTATATCCTTCGTGAAGTTGTATATAATATGTAATTGAGGTTTTATCATCCGACGGTTCCGCCGAGCGAATTCTTTTTTGATTAACCCAGTAATATTCATACTCTCTCCACTCATTGTAATATGAAGAATAGTATTTTTTTCTTAATTCCTTTGTGCCGGGTTTTAATACAACGGTATTACCGTCCGGATCTTCAACGTTCAGTGTTACCGCGGGTAATTCTTTGTAAACTGTACCTTGCGACATAGGTTTGTTTAATTCCAAGGTTACGGCAAACAAATCTCCGTTTCTTAAAAAAGCACTTGCGTCGTCGGGAGTTTTGGTTACTCTTATGTTTTTGATTCCGAAAGGAGTAAGGTCGACGCGGTATGATCCGCCGACTGAGGTGCTGACTTTATCTGCCGGCTGATTCCCGTTTTCGTCAGACGCAAATTTGTTTCCCGAAATATCGTAAATATTATTCCAGAACATTTCATTTTGTCTTTGCGAAACCGTAACTTTGCTGAATTTGTAAAAATATCCTCTTTCCTGAGTTACAGAAGAAGAATCTGTGTACGGATCGGCAATTTTATATTCAAACACCATAACGGGTTTTCCGTCTTTTGAAGAGGGAGCAAACTTTAAAAACGGAGCTTCCGCGAATATTCCGCTTGTGCCGTCAATTCCTATTGTGTCGATTTTTAAGGAAAGTTTTTCAAGATCTTTCATTGAAAGATTGCGAAATACTACGGGTTCGTCCCATTCAACCTGAAAATATACCGTGCGGTTATCAAGTTTATCTATATCATTAAGTGTAACCGTTCCATTTTCAAATTCGTTTTTACCCGCGATATCCGATGTTACCCTGACGGTATTGATTCTCGGTCCTTTAATGTCACGCCCTACAAGCATTGCACCGGACATATAGGAATCTACGCGCGCATCCTTGTCGCTTTTTGCGGAAAATGAAACAAGGTGAAGTTTATCCGCGCTTTTCCATGCCGAAAAGTATCCGAGATTAGGCCCGTCGCCTATGGTATTATATTTTTTCCAGCCTCCGCCGCGGGAATTTACCCATTCATCCAATACGTATGTGTCGCCGGTGTCGTTGCTCTGATCTCTTATACCCCATCTTGTCTGAACGGTTTTGACTTTCCATGAGAAAAAGTACTGCAAATCTCCCTTATCATACATGTTGGAGATGTTTCCGTTTTCTCTGCCTTCTTTATCAACGAGTGCGTCAAACCGTACATTTGCGTCCCATCTTCGAACATTTGTCGGACCTTTCAGTTGCGTAAGCCATTCGCCTTTTGAATTAAAGCAGTTTTTCATGTCGGCACCGCTGAAAAATCGGCCGAAATGATTAAGCAAATAGTTGTTGTTATGAAGCCATTTTATTGACTCGGCTTCACTTCTTGTTATTTTATCGCTAAGGCCAGCCCATTTTGTAATTCCTGCGTCAAAGAAATTTACCGGTTCTCCGCCTGTGTAAAGCTGCGTTATCGGTTCGTACGTTATTTGATGTCCGTATTCGTTTTTGCCGGCCTGCGCGCCTGATACTGCGCTAAGACAGCAATTTACAAGCATACATAAAAGAATTCCGAACGCTGTAAATCTTTTTTTCATAATTTTAAGTCCTCCTTTTATACTTGTGAAACACTTTTGCACTGCCGCATGAGTGCGGATATCCGCGCAAGAAATACTTCCGTTTTGTACGGTTTTTTTATCCAGTCGTCCGCACCGGCGTTAAGCATTTGAATTTCTTCTTCGCTGCTTCTGCCTATTAAAATCAGTTTGGGCGGATTTTTTATACTCTTTATTTTTTTGCAAAACATTATTCTTTCGGTTTCATCGGTTTCAAATTCTGCGATAACAAGTTTTATGTCCTTGCTTTCGGCAAGAGAATAGACTTCCGAACCGCAAGATGAGCAGCAGACTGTGTTATACCCGCTTCGCTCAAGGATTTTACCCGTAAGGGCAGTAAGTTCGGCGTCATAACCGGCTATTAAAATTCCCAAAACAACACCTCCAAAAATAAAAAACTCCGATGGCTGAAATCCATCGGAGTGATAGTTTCCCCACTGTATAAATTATATCAGAAAAAGGGGAGGACTTTTAAATTGTTAGGAAAAACTCATAATTTAACTTGTTGTGAAATAATATCCTTTTCCGTAGACAGAAACGATATCGTAATCACGAGCGTTTTCGGTTTTGATTTTCTTTTTCAGGTTTCCTATATGAAACCGTATTGTGCGCGTATCGTCGGCAGATGGTGTTCCCCACACCGCTTCATATAATTTGTCCGGAGAAAAAATGATGTTTTCATTTTTCATAAGCAAAAGCAGCAAAGCGAATTCTTTCATGGTAAGATTTGCGTCTTTGCCGTTTATAAAGGCTTTGTTTTTTGAAAGTTCCAGCATTATGGACCCTTTTTTCATAAAATCAGACTGTTTGTGTTTCTCGTTTTCGTTAAAATGACGCTTCAAAAGACGCTCGGTAATTGCGAGAAGTTCGTCAAAACTGTAAGGTTTTGTAAGATAATAATCACCGCCGTGTTCGAGCCCCTTTACTTTGTCGGAAATTTTATTTTTACCGGTCAGAAAAATAACGGGATTGTCGCTTGCCCGGCGGAATTTTTCGCATATGTCATATCCGCTTCCGTCAGGAAGCATTATATCAAGTATTAACATGTCGGGAGTTTGTTCCGACAGTATGCGCAAACTCTCTTTTTCCGAACGTGCCGCAATAACCTGATATCCCCGGCGCCGGAGCATTCGCGCGTTTATATCAAGAACTTCTTTTTCATCTTCGACAATAAGTATTATAGGTTGTGTCATGTTCATTATTCTTCCTCTCTGCAAGGTAAAGTAAAAGAAACTCTTGTTCCCTGTCCCAGTCTGCTTTCAATCCATATTTTTCCCTTGTGCGCCTCAATTATCTGATGACAGACAAAAAGTCCTATTCCGTGACGCCAGTATTCTTTGCTTACGGAAACATATCCGCTGAAAGCATTTTTTCTTATTTCTTCACGCATGCCGTCCCCGTTGTCTGAAACGGAAACAAATTGACTTTTGCCCTGACGTTTTAATGTAATTGTAATAGTGCCGTTTTTCGTGTGCTGCATACTGTTTGAAAGCAGGTTTGTTATAACTTGTGTAATTCTCGCGTAATCTGCCTGTATGGGAGGCAGTGTTTCATCGATATCAAAAACCAGGTTGTTACCGCCGTTATAATTTTTGCCAAAACAGATTTGCGCTGCCTCGCGCAGAAGCAAAGATAAGCGTACGGAAGAAATGTCAAGCGCAAGGCGGCCCTGTTCAATAGCGACGGTATCCATGAGTTCGACGATGATTTTGTCAATTCTTACGACCATTTTTTCAATAATTTTTTGATTTTCTTTCATCGTTTCGGTATCGGGTATATTTTCGTCAAGCAACTCAAATGTGTCGCGTGCGTGTAAATTAATTGCATTTAACGGATTTTTTATTTCATGCGCAACAGTTGTTAAAAATACGGATTTTGTTTCGTCGTGATGCCTTAACTGCTCATTTTGCTCTGAAAGTTTTTTTCGCTGAGATTCATATTCTCGAAGGTGAATAAACAAAACAATTCCGCATGATATGCTTACCGCAGATGTTGTGACAAGAATGTCGGCAAGCATGCGGGCATCTGTGGAAAACCATGTAATAAGGCCGGGATTTGAATATCCTATCACACAAACCAAGACGTATTCGGCAATTTCGGCAATCGATACAAAAAGCGCTTTTTTGCCTTCAAGCATGAGAACTGTAAACAGTACGGCAAATATAAACATTGAAGGCATGCCGCTTTTATAACCGCCGGAAACGAAAAATAACATCGGAAATAAAATCATGAAAATGGTGACTATTGTAATAATGTATCCGACTTGATATTTTCCGGTTTTGCGCGTGTATATTAAAAGCCCTGAAGAAAGTATGGCAAGAAAAGCGCTTAATATTGTGCTTGTCCACATGGCGGTAAAGCAATTGAGTATAAATGTCGTGGCACTGATACCTGTCCCCGCAAGAGCCAGCACATTAAAAAGCCTTATGCGGAAATCAATATTGCTGTCAAAAAGTTTTTTTGCAGTTTCTTTTATTTTATTATACAATATATCAACTCCTGCCGTTTTCAGTGTTTTATATATACCTTTCCTAATTTATATAATATAACATTTACAAGTTGTTTTCAAGCAGAAATTAATTGGTGCACCATAAAAAAACAGTGTGACAAACATCACACTGTTTTTTAAAGTATTTAAAATCCGGGATTTATGCCGGTTCGGGATAATTTTTATATTGATTTTATTCTTTCGGAAGATAATCTTCGGGATTTACGGAAGCGCCGTCAAGACGTATCTCAAAATGAACGTGCGGAGTATCGGCGCTTTCAATAATTGCACTTTCTCCGATGCCGCCTATAACCGTGCCGGCACAAACGGCTGCTCCCTTAACCACCGATTGCGGAAGTTCTGCCGAAAGATTCTGATAATATGATACAAGACCGCCGCTGTGAGATATGACAACGGTTGTACCCATGAGAGGGTCATCATACACGTCGCTTACGGTACCGTCGGCAAAAGACACAACTTTGCTTCCTATGTCTCCGGTTATATCAATGCCCGAATGCGTTCTAAAATCATTAAGGGTAGGGGTATATATAAGTTCATCGACGGAAAATTCACGGTTTATATATCCGTCGGCCGGTTTTACGCAGACAGAGGTGAACTTTTCCGGTTCTTCTGAATTCGTGGCAGTGTTTTCCGTAACATTTGCATTTACGTTTTCCGGAGTTTCGGAAACCGCCGTACCTTGATTTTTGCTGCTGAAATCTATTGTGTCATTGCTTTGTTCGGGCTTGTAGTTTGTATTTTCAATTTCGGGCAGTTTGATATTCTTGTTTTCTATGCTGCCGTCAATAGAAGGAATGTTGTTTTCATAGTCTTTGCCGCCGTCGATTATATTTTTAACACCTGTGGACGTAACACCGACGATAATAGCGACAAGGGCTATGTAAACCCCTGAACTTATAAGTTTTTTCTTTATTTTGCCTAACTTTTCATTATCATTTAAGTTTTTCAATATAAAACACCTCCGCACATATTTTTACCGAAGAAAGCAAATATATGCAACGAAGGTGCAAGTAAAATTTTAATTATTTATATTGTTTATAAGTTTGATGAATAGACGCGGCCTTGCTTGAATCGACAATGGATACCGAAGGGAAAGCAACTTCAACGAAATCATAATCGTTAAAAGAAAAAATAACGTCGATATTGTCCTTTATATCAGAAACTTTAAATGAAGTTTCGCATGACGCGATAAGCGTTTTTGCATTTGAAACGAGTGCCGATTTATTGTTGGAAATAAGTTTTTGAGAACAAAGTTCTTTAAAAAACGATATCCATGTGGCAGACCTTTCTTTATCGCCGTCGCCTTTTTCGTATGAACGATATCTTAAAAGCTGTATAACTTTGTCGGGAGTTAGTGACTGAGACCCTTTTTTCAGGTCAATCGATTCAATAACATCGTTGTAAAACATGTTTTCAGGCACTTTATATACAACGTCGCCTGTGATATTTAATATATTTTTTGCCTGTTTTGTGTCAAGTATAACATAATGATCAACAGGAATTCCGATAATTGTCGCAACTTTGTCCCGCAGGAACTGAGCGCCGTAGGTTTCATACGATTCGGCAAACGACATTTTTTCGGAAAATGATTTTCCGCTTTGGTCCGTGCCGGTTATAAGAAACTTTGTGTCGGAGGGTATGGACGAAACTATTATCTTTTTGTCTTCCTTGTTGAACTTAACAAACACAACGGCATCAATTAAGTCCGAAGTCATATCTTTTCCGGCAACAATGAAAGAAAAAGAATTTCCGGATGTTTCTTTATCTTTGGTCTTGTTTTTCTCGGAATCGTCGTTACCGCTGTCGGTGTCCGTCTGCTCGCTGCCGCTGTCAGGCACGAGAGACTTTTCCGATGGCTTTATTATAGCGGAAGTAATGATAAATGCGAAAACAGAAAACAGAACCAGAAAAACTCCGAATGATATTAAAAATCTTTTATAATTAGACATATTTCTCCAATCTTTTCCCGATAATGGTGTTTTTAAGAAAAATGCTTGCTCGCAAGGGTATTTTGCGTTTTCGTAAGTAGGCAGCCGCGCAGAGCGCGGAAAGGTTCAGCCGGAACCGTAAAGTTTTGCTGTGCAAAACTTTCTGCCGATATTATACCATAAGCAAAAATGCTTGCTTGCAAGGGTATTTTGCGAAGCCGTCAATAGGCAGCCGCGCAGAGCGCGGAAAGGTTCAGCCGGAACCGTAAAGTTTTGCCGTGCAAAACTTTCTGCCGATATTATAACACACATTTTTCTCAAATTCAACAAATAAAGAAACATAAAAATTAAAAAATTTTTAATATTTTCACATATCTTTCACAAAGTTATTATAAAATATAAGAGAATATTTAAAATCAAAAACGGAGGATCGTATGACAAAAAGGATAATTTCAGCAATTTTATGTTTGCTTTGCGTCGCGTCTTTGACTTTTTCTTCATGTTCGAAAAAGCAGGGGAACGATGAAGACTCTTCGAAAGATAATTTAAATACAGTTGAAAATACAGATGTGCCGGAAGTTGTTACCGACGAGAGCGATAATATATTTATCATGAAAGTAGGCGACAGGGAAATTTCAAAAGCCGAATATAAATTTTATTATCTGACCTATAAGTATAACTGCGACATGGGCGATAATTCGTATTGGGACAACAACGATACGATGAAACAATATCTTTATGACACGGTTTTGAAAGAAATAAAAGCAAACTGCGCGATAGATGCGCTTGCGAAAGAAAAAAATATTGACACGGAAAGCGATGAAATAAATTCCAGCGTCAACAGTTATATTTCAAAGGTAATTCAGAGTGCCGGCAGCACCGATGAATACTACAAGACACTTTCAAGCATGTATCTTTCCGATAAGTTTTTGAGAAGCCTTGTTAGGGCTAACGCAGTTATGTCTAAGATTTACGATGAACTTGTGTCTTCAAATGAAATATCGGCAACCGATGAAGAACTTCTTAATTATATAAATGAGAACTATGTTCACGTAAAACATATTCTTTTAAAAACCCAGGACCGCGACGAAGATGAAAAAGCGGCAATACGGGCAAAGGCTGAAAGTATCCTTGCAAGCGCGAAGAACGGCGAGAATTTTGAAAAACTCGTCGAGGAAAACAGCGAGGACGGCATGGATGTGAATACCGGGTACTATTTCACAACGGGACAGATGCTCGAAGAATTCGAAAAAGCGTCGTTTGCTTTGGAAGAGGGAGAAATAAGCGACCTTGTCGAAACTGTATACGGATATCATATAATAAAGAGATATCCTATGGTTGAAAAGGAAATATTGGAAAGCAGCGACATTATGAGCCAGGTTCGCACCCAGTGGCAGGAAATGAAATTTAACGAGATGATAGAACAGAAAGCAGATACTTTTTCGGTTGAAATATACTCGAATTTCACTGAAGTATTAAATCAAATACTGGCAGAAGAAAACGTATCCGAAAAATAATGTTTTGAAAAGACAAAACTGCCGCATATTGCGGCAGTTTTAGTTTGATCGGGAAAATTTATGACAAATAAAACCTTATTGAAAAATAATTTTTATGAAGTAACTGTTGAGGATATCTGCGGAAACGGAAACGGTATTGCAAAAATCGACGGTTTTGTCGTTTTTATACCAAATTGCGCGGTTTTTGATAAACTTAAAATAAAAATTATAAAAGTAACTAAAAATTATGCGGTCGGAAAAATCGAAGAGATTATTTCTCCGTCAAAAGACAGAATCGGCAGCCGATGCGAAGTTTTCGAAAAATGCGGCGGATGTGTTTTTCAGCATGTCAGTTATGAAAGTGAATGCGAATATAAAAACAAACTTATAAACGATTCTTTTTTACATATTGCCGGAATAAATGTAAAAACCGAAAAATTTAACGGTGCCAAGGATATTTTCAATTACAGGAACAAAGTTATATATCCGATAGGCACCGATAAAGACGGAAAACTTGTATCCGGATTTTTTGCAAACGTTTCACACAGGATAGTTGAACATAAAGCGTGCGTTATCGGAAAAAGCATTTTCTCCGATATAAAAAACGACCTTGTGGATATTTTTTCAAAATATAATATTTCCGCATACGACGAATTTACAGGGAAGGGTCTTTTAAGAAATATATATATGCGCGCAAATATGGACGGAAAAGTTCTTTTGTGCATTGTAATAAACGGCGAAAAAATAAATGATTCCGATACGGAAAAAAATATTGCTCGGAAAATTACAAAACTTTATCCGGATATAATAGGAGTTGTTTTAAATATAAATAAGTCTTCCGGCAATAAAGTTTTGTCCGATAAGTACAGATGTATTTTCGGAAAAGATTATATTACCGACATCTTGTGCGGAAAAGAATTTAAGATCTTGCCCGGGGCGTTTTATCAGATAAATCATGACCAGACCGAAATACTTTATAATATTGCTTTAGAGTTTGCGGATATAAAACCCGGGGATACTATTTTTGACTTTTACTGCGGAATAGGCACAATAGGCATAATACTTGCAAAACCCGGTTCTAACCTTGTTGGGGTTGAAATTTCAAAGGCCGCCGCGGAAAGCGCAATTTTCAACGCAAAATTAAACAATGTAAATGAAAAATTTATTTGCCTCGACGCAGATGAAGCGCTTGATAAAATAAATTTTTCGCAGTATAAGCCTGATGTTATAATACTTGATCCGCCGAGAAAAGGGTGCGGTAAAGATGCTGTCGAAAAAATAGCAAGACTCGGCGCAGAAAAAATAGTGTATATTTCATGCAATCCGGCAACTCTTGCGCGTGACGCTGCGGTTTTTGAAACCTTGTCGTATAAGGTGGAAAGAGTTCAGGGCGTCGACCTGTTCCCGAGAACGGGCCACGTTGAAACGGTTGCACTGATGACAAAAGTATATGATGATTAGAAGAAATGGACAGTTTTGCCAGAGAAAATGATTGGTTATGAATAAATTAATTGCTAGAATTGGTTCAATGACAGTGGTTTTAACTGTAATTATTTTTGCGCTCAGTATGTTTGTTTCTGAATTTTTAAGTTATTTTGTTTGTATTTTTCTTGCATTAGGTTATCTTTTGATGATTGCGGGATACCATAATGAGAGCGATGACGATGTGAAGGCAGTTGCCAATGCCGGGATAATATTTGGGTGTATATACGCCGATTTAATTTTACTTGTATACTTTGCTCAAATAACAACAGTCAGAACAGGTCATTTAAACGAACAAACCATTATGCTTCTTGATTTTTCAAGAGGCGGATTGCTTTTTAACTATGATTTGTTAGGTTATGGAATGATGGCATTATCTACTTTCTTTATCGGACTTTCCATAAAGCCCGGAAACAAGAAAGAAAAATGGCTTAAGTATCTTATGATGATACACGGAGTGTTTTTCTTAGGATGTTTGGTTATGCCGATGACCGGTGTTTTCAGCGCTTCTATGTCAGGAGGGAAGATAAGTATGGGCGGAAAGATCGCCTTAGAATTCTGGTGCGCGTATTTTCTGCCGATAGGCATTTTATCAGTTATTCATTTCAAAAATGATAAGTAAGTTAAAAGCCTTCCCGTCAACTTCCCGTATATCACCGCGGTATTTTCAGAAGAAACATAAAGGGCATTTTATTTTCCGGCTGACTTTAAAAACGACAAAACTGATACTTGATATGCCGGCTAAAAATCGCATTAATTGAAAAGGCCCGTACTCAATCATTTGAATTGAGTACGGGCCTACTTTGCACTTTTTTTATTAAGGCGCTGCCGTTTTCAGTCTTTTTATTTGAAAATGCTAATTAATGAGAAATATCCTTGTGCCAAGAAACTTTAATCTGTGACCATATATTTGTCTGCATATTCCGCATACTTTGAGTCGAAGTATGCGTTTCCTTTTTTTATGTTTTTCAGTGACTGATGAATATTCATATTGTTTTCTGCGGCGTCAATAATACATACGGCTATATTCGAACAGTGATCGGAGGTTCTTTCGAGATTGGTTAAAAGATCTGCCCATACAAATCCCGCTTCGATGGAACATTCCCCGTCTTTCAGACGCTTGATATGATTGTTTCTGAGTTTTGCCTTGAGTCCGTCGACTACTTGTTCAAGAGGCTCGATATTGCGCGCGGCTGACAGGTCGTTGTTTGTAAAGGCATTGTAAGTAAGGGTCAATATTTCGGAAACTGCGCTGCATAGTGTATCAAGTTCGCTTCTTGCCTGCTTGCTTAAGGCAAGTTCCTTATCTTTTAACTCTTCTGCGGATTCTAAAACATTGACGCTGTGATCGGAGATTCTTTCAAAGTCACCTATTGCTTTTAAAAGTTTGGATACCTCAGTGCTGTCGCTGTCGCTGATCTGATAACTGCTGAGTTTAACAAGATATGTGCCGAGTATGTCCTCATAATGATCTACTTTGTTTTCTGATGCGCGAATCTCTTCGGCTTCCGCAGAATCATAATTGCTCAGCATATTTAAACTGCTTTTCAAAGATTTTACCGACAATTCCGCCATTTTTGAAACAAGGTCAAAGCAGCGATTCAATGCAATCGAAGGAGTTACGAGCAATCTCTCGTCGAGTTCCGCTATTTTGTCCTTGCTGCTCATGTCAGGAACAAGCGTAATTGCAAGTTTTTCAAGCAAAGATGACATAGGTAAAAGCAGTATAGTGCAGGCAATATTAAATACAGAGTGTGCAACGGCTATTCCGAAATAAGATGCCGACATGTTAAGAAAGGCAGGCTTTACTATTGCTGAAATCAAGCTGAATGCGGAAAGCCAGATAATTGTTCCGATTACATTGAATGATAAATGGACAATTGCCGCGCGCTTAGCATTTTTATTTGTTCCAAAAGACGAAAGAATCGCCGTGATACAGGTGCCTATATTCTGCCCCATAATAATCGGGATGGCAGCGCTGTAGGAAACTTGCCCCGTTGAGGAAAGCGCCTGAAGTATTCCGACCGAGGCGGAACTCGACTGAATAATAGCGGTAAGTATTGCACCGGCAAGTACTCCCATAATCGGGTTTTTGAACATTATAAACGCATTTTGAAATTCCGGAACATCCGCAAGGCCAGATACTGAATTTGACATGGTATCCATGCCGAACATAAGTGTTGCAAAACCTAAAAGAATTGTTCCGGTATCCTTTTTCTTGCTTGATTTTCCGAACATTAAAAGTGCTGTGCCGATAAGAGCAAGCAAGGGTGTGAAAGAAGTCGGTTTCAAGAATTGCATAAATAGGTTGTCGCTTGAAATTCCGCCAAGGCTTAAAATCCATGCCGTAACGGTTGTTCCTATGTTAGCGCCCATAATAACGCTGATAGACTGCCTGAGTGTCATAATGCCGGAGTTTACAAAACCTACAACCATAACGGTTGTTGCGGACGAACTTTGAATAACGCTCGTAACGCCAAGACCTGTTAAAAAACCGGTCATTTTGTTTTTTGTCAGTTCCGCAAGGAGTTTTTTGAGTTTTCCGCCTGCTCTTCTCTCCAGAGCGTCTCCCATAACACTCATTCCAAATAGGAACAGGCACAGTCCTCCGATTAATGTGAGCACATTAAAAATATCCATTTTGACACCTCATAATTTTATGTTTTTCTTGTTTTTTCACAATTATTTTTATTATATCATAGAATCTTCCGAGATGCAACCAAGATAAAAAAATAACAGACAGATTTTATATTTTGCAAAAACTGCCTGCATATTAAGTATTGTTTTCGGTTTTATATTTGCTGCGCGGTTAACTCTTTTCTTGTATCAGTTTACAGAGCGCCATGCGCGGGTAAAGAAATATTCGCTCACCGCCCGCCATTATTAATAAGGCACCCTCATTTATTAAATTGTTCTGCAGCGCCCACACTGCAGCATTTTTTGCCCATAATGGGAAACTGCTTAAGGCACCTGCGGCGTTTTCATCTATGTTTGGACTTCCTGCGTAGCGATAGAGAATTGTCAGCGCTTGTGCGGCAGTGAGTTTGTCGGATCCGCCGAAACGGGTTGAGTCATAACCTGAAACAATTCCTTTTTCCTGTGCCCAGCCAATGGCTGTTCGATATGGAAAAACTGCATCCACGTCGGCAAAAGTCGGTTCTTTGCACGGAGCGGGTAAAACCGTGTCATACATCATCTGAATTGCAGCGCCGCGGGTAATAAAAGTTTCTTGATTCTCTGTCCAAGAAACGGAAATATCATCTAAAAAGTATGAACTTGTTGCCTCAAAACCGGAATCGGAGCCAATGATGAGGTAGACACAACCGTTTTCACTTGCTTTTGCTTGCATGACAAAATCAAAGGTTTTCCATTCATATTTACCGGGATATTCGGCGTTCTCTTTTTCAAGGTTTTCTAAAAGAAGCATATCGCATCCGCCGGTTTTTTGATCGCCCTTGTCAATGTTCAACCGGTATTGATTTTGTTCATTTGCGCTGTGCCGGGGTTTTTCCGCCGTGATGCCGCCTTTGACATAAACCGACGAACCGGAAGATCCTCCTGCCGATCATGCCGCCTTCCACGTTTGTAGTTAATTTGAACGACACCTGAAATTCGTATAATTGTCCTGCTGCAAGGCCGGTGATTTCTTTGTAATATCCCATGAACAGGTCGTCACTATGGTTGTTGCCGGACAGATAAAGACCTTTTCTGCCGTCTTTGACCGGATGGATGTCCAAGCATGTTTCAGTTCGTAGAATTCATTTACACCGCTGCTTGCATGATAAAAAGTGGTAAGGTATTTTGCCTTTCACTTAACATGTAAGAAAATAAACAGGTTGGTTGCAATAATTTATAAAATTTATAAATTTATCCCGGAATTTTCAAGGTAATTATAACATAAAGCAAGAAAAAATGTAAGTTTAGGATTACAAATGGGGTCATTTAATCTATTGACTCTACGGTTGAAATGAGATATAATAACTGTGTCGCAACATAGAAAAATAAATGTGCGGAAATTTTAAGCGGTTGAAAAACCGGCGGAAGGAAAAACAATGGCAATAGAAAAAGTAAGGGAATATTTTAAAAAATTCGGCGTTGAAGAAAAAATACGCGAATTTGACGTGTCAAGCGCAACAGTTGAACTTGCTGCGCAGGCGCTTTCCTGCGAGGGCAAAAGAATTGCAAAGTCACTTTCATTTATGATTGATGACGAATGTATAATCGTAGTTACCGCGGGCGACGCAAAAATTGATAACCATAAATATAAGGAAAAATTCGGGAAAAAGGCAAAAATGCTTGCGCCGTCAGAAGTCGAGGAGTTAATAGGGCATAAAGTCGGCGGTGTTTGTCCGTTTGCGATACCTGAAAATGTAAAGGTTTATCTCGATGTATCGCTAAAGCGTTTCAATACGGTTTTTCCGGCATGCGGAAGCAGTAACAGCGCAATTGAACTTACAATTCCGGAACTTGAAAAATATTCATGTAATTTTTCGGGCTGGGTTGATGTGTGCAAGGCATGGAATGAATAAAAAACTCCGGCAGAACCTGCCGGAGTTAATTTTTTGCTTGTTACGACCGTTTTATTTTATTTGAAGTTGTTTTTTCAAACGGTTCTTTTCTTATAATGATTTTTTTAACATTTTTGTATATGGGAAGCGTTTGAAGAGTTGCCTGAACGTCTTTAAGCACATTATCCGGATTGCGGAATTCTTCCTTATCTATGTAAACTTCGGCAAGAAGACCGATATCCTGTCCGTGTTCGTTTTTGATGCCTTTTACAACGGCTTCCGTTATATAATCCACTCTCATAATATAATTTTCGATTTCTTCGGGATATATATTTTTGCCGTTATTCAAGACAATAATATTTTTCTTTCTTCCGGTAATTACAATTTGGTCGTCTTTTGTAATATAGCCGTAATCTCCGGTATAAAACCAGCCGTCGCGGAGAACTTCCGCTGTTTTATCGGGCTGTTTGTAATAGCCTTTCATAACAACGTCGCCTTTTACGCAAATTTCTCCTATGCCTTCCTCGTTTGGAGAATCAATTCTCCAATCAAGGCATGCAAGCCTTGAACCTGCTGTATTATAGTTATTTGACTTTTTTTCATTGTTGACGGAAACGAGAGGGGAGCATTCAGTGATTCCGTAACCTCCGGTAAGGGCGATGCCGAGATCTCCGAAAAATTCACCTATTTCAGGCCTTATGGGAGCGCCTCCGCATACTATTTTTCTGAGATTTCCGCCAAAGGCGTCGCGCAGTTGCTTAAAGAACACACCCCTTAAGTCGATTCCCACTTTCAGAAGGGCATTTGATAGTTTTACAAGTTTGCAGAACTGCTTATATTTTCCTTTGTTCTTGATTGTAAAGAGTATGTTCGTATAAAAAATTTCCGAAAACGCAGGAACAAGATATATATGGGAAGGCTTATATAACTGCATGTTTTTAAGAACGGCTTTTAAGGAATCGTTTATGCACAAAGTCGAATGAAAATAAATTGTTACAAGTATGTCGCATACCGATTCATAAGTGTGGTTGTAAGGAAGAACCGACAAGCCTCTTTCGTATATCTGGGAAACCTGTACTCCGTAATATACGCTTGAAACAAGGTTATGTTCAGTTAGCATAACGCCTTTGGACATACCTGTGGTACCGGAAGTGTAGCAAAGCATTTTCATGTCGTATTCATCGCTTTTAAGGCTGTCATATTCGGTTTTATCGAGGGTCTGTCCTTTTTTTATAAGGTTGCCGAACGATAAAAATTTGCCGTCGTCTTCGGTTCTGTCAAATCCGATAAAATATTTTACGAAAGGAAGTTCGCTTTGCTTTTCCTGAAGCATTTTTTCAAACCGTTTTGAGTAGAAAACTACTTCGCTTTCGCTGTCGCATATGAGGTGAACGATATCTTTTTCCGGCAGTTCTCTGTCAAGAGGAACAAATACGGAAGCGCTTTGCAAAACCGTGAGATATGCTACGATCCAGTCGTAACTGTTGTCGCCGAGACATGCGATATGAGAAGAGCCGAACCCAAGCTCGGTAATTGCGGCGCCAAGATTTTCGACGGTATTGCAAAACTCTTTGTATGTTATATATACAATATTTCCGTCTTTTCCTTTAAATTCATAAGCGATTTTGTCTGGGGCCTCGGTTAAGGCCATATTCATCATTTCCCTGATGCTTGAAAATTTTTTAAAATCGTAAACAGGTTTATTTTTCATAAAAACACCTCCGAAACAAAAATTATTTCGCCAAGTTGCTGATGTAATTTACAAGGTCGTTTACAGTATTAAGGGTTCTTAACTCATCTTCGTCCATTGTAATGTTGAATTTTTCTTCAAAAATTAAAACCGCGTTCAGAAATGAAATCGAATCGATTCCAAGATCACCGCGCAATGTGGATTCGGGTGTAATTTGACTTGCGTCAATACCGACTTCCTCGGATAAAATTTTTTTAACTTCTTCAAACATATAAAAATCTCCTTTACAGTTTATTTTGCATATATAAGCCCTATAAGTTTGTTTAAAATTTTACAGGGCAGTATTTTGTATAAAAATATTACAAATTTGTATGAAAATCCGATTGTATATAAAGGTTTTTTCTTGTTTTTCAGCGCAATTTTCGCAATAAATTTTCCGGCATAAACAGGATCAGCGCCGTTTTTCTCATCTTTTTCCATGGTGGAAACTGAGCGCGAAATCCGTCCGCCGTATATATCGTCACCGTCGGGACATTTTTGCCTTGATGAGGTAAAACTTGTGCAAGTATCTCCCGGCATTACTGCGGTTACCGTAATGCCAAAAGGTTTAACTTCATTCGCAAGCGCCATGGTATAACTGTTTACGGCGGCCTTTGACACCGAATAAAATGCCTGGAACGGAATCGGAATGCATGCGGCAACGGAACTTAAATTTATAATTTTGCCGCTTTTGCATTTTCTCATATGAGGAAGCACAAGATTTGTCATGCGGATCATGCCTAAAAGGTTTACGTCAAGAATTCTTTTTACGGACGAAATGTCTGTAAATTCGCATGCTCCGGATATTCCAAACCCTGCGTTGTTTATAAGTATATCAATCTTATTTTCTTTTTCAACAATTTTATTTACTGCGTTTTCAAGGCTGCTATTGTCGGTTACATCTCCCGTGATGTGGGTAATGCCGGGTATAGAACAGTCATGCCTGCTTATTTCATATACGCGACATCCGGAATCGCTCAAAATTTTTGCCGTGCAAAGACCTATTCCCGAACTTCCGCCGGTTATAACTGCAACTTTACACATTCTGATTACCTGCGACTTTTGCAATTATATCGGTTGCCTCATCAATCAAAGGCTTTGTGTGAGTAGCCATGTAACTCGAACGCAAAAGACATTCGTGTTCATCTGTTGCGGGCGGAAGAACAGGATTTAAGTATACTCCGGCATCGTAAATATCACGCGCAATTTCAAGAGTCTTGTATGCTTCGTATGTGTAAATAGGAATAATCGGAGTTACGGCATCGCCTACGGACTCTCTTATTTTAAGCCCTTTCTTTTTGAGGCTTTCTTTTGCATATGATGAAATGTCGGAAAGGTTCTTTACAATTTCGGGATGCGTTTCAAGATATTTAAGACTTGCAAGCGCAACTTTGCAGGAAACGGGCGTTATTGATGCCGAAAATATAAACGGCCTTGAATCGTGGCGCACAAAGTCCGCAACCTCTTTTTTTGCCGCCATATATCCGCCAAGACTTGCAAGTGATTTGCTGAAGGTTCCGACATAAATATCAACTTCGTCTTCAAGCCCGAAGTGGCTTGCGGTTCCTCTGCCGCCTTTGCCGAGAACTCCAAGTCCGTGCGCGTCATCAACAAGAATTCTTGCACCGTACTTTCTTGCAAGGCGGACAATTTCCGGAATGTTGGCAATATCTCCGCTCATGCTGAATACACCGTCGGTTGCAATAAGTATTCCGCCTTTGCCGCTGTACATCGAAAGAAGTCTTTCAAGATCTGCCATGTCGTTATGTTTATATGTGAATGTTTTTGCAAAACTTAACTGGCATCCGTCGTAAATGCTTGCATGATTTTCTCTGTCGCTTAAAATGTAGTCGCCGTGTTTTGCAATTGAACTTATAACGCCGAGATTTGTCTGAAATCCCGTTGAAAAAGTAACCGCGTCCTCTTTGTTTAAAAACTTTGCAAGTTCATATTCAAGTTCATTGTGCAAGTCAAGGGTGCCGTTGAGAAAACGGGAGCCGGAACATCCGGTTCCGTACTGCTCAAGGGCTTTTATGCCCTCTTCCACAATCTCAGGATTTGTTGTAAGACCGAGATAATTGTTGGAGCCGAGCATTATTCGCCGTTTTCCTTCCATTACAACTTCGGTATCCTGCTTTGACTGCAATGCATGAAAATAAGGATATATTCCTTTTTCACGGATATCGGTTGCCAAAGACGGCTTAAAACATTTTTCAAATAAATCCATTTTTTCACCTTTTATCTATCAGAGATTAATTGTATTTGCAAATAAAACTTATTCGCCGGCATTTTTTATTTTTTCAAGTTCTTCTTTTTCGAGTTCGCGGTAAGCCACCTTGCCTACAAGAGTTTTAGGCAGGGTATCGCGGAATTCAATATCGTAGGGAAGCGCATATTTTGCAATATTTTTCTTGCAGTATGCGATAAGAATCTGCTTATTTTCTTCGCTTTGAGGGATGCCCGGTTTTAACATTATAAACGCTTTGACTTTCTGCATTTTATAAGAATCCGGAACACCTATAACGCAACTCATCTGCACAAGTTCGTGACCATCGAGGATGTTTTCAAGCTGCGAGGGGTATACGTTATATCCGCTTGTAATTATCATACGTTTAATTCTCTGGCGGAAATATATGAAACCTTCGCTGTCCATCATGCCGAGATCCCCGGTATGAAGCCATGTTTTTCCGTCATCATGAACTCTTAATGTATTTGCGGTTTCTTCCGGATGGTTTATATATTTCATCATAACGGTAGGACCGGAAATGCAAATCTCTCCTTCGATGCCGTAGGGAACTTCATTGCCCGTTCCGACAGATACTATTTTATAAAATGTATCGGGGAAAGGTATGCCTATGCTTCCTTCTTTTGACATGTTGGGAGGAGTAAGGCAGCTTGCCGTTACGCATTCCGTAGTTCCGTAACCTTCGCGGATCTGAATTGAAGCATTGTGTTCATAAAGAAATTTGTCAAAACGTTTTTTGAGTTCTACCGACAGAGAATCTCCGCCCGAGAAAACACCCTTTAAGCATGAAAGATCGGTTCCCTTCATTGAAGGCTGCCTTAAAAGCGCTTCGTATAGAGTCGGAACTCCGGCAATAAAATTGCATCTGTATTTTTTCAGAAGTTTTGCGTAACTTTCTGCAGTAAATCTCGGCACAAGAATGCATCTTCCGCCGTTCGCAAGCATAGAATGAATGCTTACGCCCAGTCCGAAACCGTGGAACATAGGCATTACCGCAAGCATTTTGTCACCTGGGTGGAACATGGGATTTGTTGCGATAATCTGAGCGGCAAGCGCGTTAAAATTGTAATTTGAAAGCAGGATTCCCTTTGTTGTGCCGGTTGTTCCTCCGCTGTAAAGTATAACGGCGGGATCGCCTCCTGCTTTTTCGCAGCGGTATTTCCAGCGGTAATTTAATCCAAGACGCAAAAAGTCAGCCCAGCGTATAACGGGTGCGTCTTTCGGAATTTTACTTATTTTTCTGCCTTCGGTGAGCATATATCCCGCCTTTAACGGCTTTGAAAGTTCGTCTTTTATGCTTGCAATAATAACGTTTGAAAGGTCAACGTTTTGCCTTATTGCTTCGAATTTGTGATAAAACTGATCAAGCGTAACGGCGGCTATACTTCCGGATTCTTTTATGAAAAATTCAATTTCATTTTCGCTCGACAGGGGATGAACCATGTTTGCAATTCCGCCGACAAGGTTCACGGCATAAAACATGATTACCGTCTGCGGACAGTTCGGCATGCATATCGTAATTTTGTCATCGCGTCTTATTCCTATTGCCTTAAGCGCTCTTGCGCATATTTCCACCTGACTTACAAACTGTTTGTAGGTTGTTTTGCTGCCCATGAAATCATAGCATATATAGTCGGGATATTTTTTTGCAATGTCTTCAACGGCGTTAAACATTGTATCGTTTCTGTAACTGAGAGTAGAAGGTATATCCGAACAAACCTTTGTCCAGGGAGAAGCGAGTTTGTTTTCGGCTGTGCAGTTCATTTTTACAAAATCCTCCGTTATTTTAAGTATACGTTAGTCAATTTCGGAATCAATGGGTTTTTCCAGAAGTTCCGGATTTTCAAGAAGTTTTTTAAGTATTTTTATGCTTTTCGCAAAGTACAATCCGTCGGCTATGCGTTCGTCAATCGTTATGCCGAGATCAAGCGTTTCGCGTACTGCAAATGAACCGTCCGCATTGAAAAACGGGGTCGGTTTCTTTTCGCCGACAATGACAAAAATCGAGTTTGTTCCCCAGTTTGCAAGGTGATGGTAATTTGCGCGCATTTTTATGCTTCCGAGATTTGATATGAATACTGTTGAAAAATATGGGTCTTCAGCCTCAAGAGCCTTTGGATATATCCCGAAATAATTAAGCATGTTAAGCAGTTTCATTACAATTTTGAATATGAATGTCGGAAGTTTGTTTAATGAATTCATAATATCCGTAGTGCCGTCGGTTTTATTTTCTTTTCTGACGGTAGTTACGATTTTTTCTACTTTTGAATGAATCTGTTCGAGCGGAGAAGTGCCGTCTTTTTCATCAACGGAAATTATTGCAAGCGCTTCTTCGCTGCTGTCTTGGAACTGCTTTTTTACGACAAACGAAAATGAAATGCGGTTTCTGTCATAAAGTTTTCCTCCCGCATAAAAGCGGTTCATTTTCGGCCGCATGTAAATGGTTTTTGCAATAGCGGCGCATATTACATGAAAAAAAGTGTATTTAAATTCAACGCCGGAATTCTTTTCGGAAAGGTAACTGTTAATATTGGTAATATCGATGGTTTCGTTTATAACAGCCTCGTTGTCGGTTCTTTTCGGCATCATGAACGGCATTATAATATGCATAACGTCCTGGTTTCTGACGCGGTACCCGTCTCTTCTGTCGCCGAAACGCCTTTTTTGATTATTCATAACAATCTCCTAAAATTTTAATTATTTGAGGACTTATTTTTATATGCAACGGTAAAGGCAGCAAGCCTTTTTGAACCGATACAGATCAGCAGTAAAACAGAAAACAAAATTATCCAAAGAATAATATTGATTTCAAAAAATACGCCTTTGAAGAAATGAACGAAGAGAATATCGGACATAATAATATATAAGAACAAAACCGAAAAATATATCGTTATGACAAGCGGGCGGTATTTGTATACGTATCTTCGCACAAGGTACCAGCCGACAACTGTGATAAATGCAAATATGCAGTATTTTAAAATGTATGCCGCGGGCGCGGTATAACGGAATCCGGAAGTGTTTCCGGGGGCAAACTGCGGAAATATAAGTTTTATTACAAACAGTATCGGAATTATGCATAATCCGCAGATAAGAAGATACCTTAAAGTATCAAGAAATTTTTCCAAAAACGACTGTTTCGGAGAATTAAGGACAAGTTCGCGGCAAAAAGTTTCATATTCCATTCCGACGGAATCCGAAAAATTCTCACCGCGCTTTTGGCTTTCTATCGCCATGCCGATAATGTCGGATATGATATCTTCAAAAACAATTTCGTTTATGTGATGAGTTTTGAGATAGCATTTCATTTTTTTGATTGTTTTTTTGTTTTCCGGGCTTAAATTTTCAAATAAAGGCTTAAATTTTCTTGCCATATGTATTATTCACCTCCGGAAAGGATAATATTATTGACCGAAACGCAAACATTTTTCCAGCAGGCTTCAAAAGAAGCAAGATATAAAAGTCCTTCCTGCGTGATTGAAAAATATTTTCTTTTGGGTCCGAGAGGGGAAGGAAGAAGCTGCGATTTTATGCTTTTTTGCTTTTCAAGCCGCAAAAGTATCGGATATATCGTTCCTTCGGCAATGTCGTCAAATCCGTTCGATTTCAAATATTCGAGTATTTCATAGCCGTAGGTGGTCTTTTGACTTATTATTTTTAAAATGCAGCCCTCAAGAGTGCCGCGCATTAACTGTGACTTGTCAAACAAAATCCCCACCACTTTTCATCGCTACATTGTGATACAAAGTACCTTAAACAGTATAGCATTATATGTTATTATTGTCAAGTTTTTTGTATATTTTTGTATGGAATTGCATAAAGTTGAATAAAAATAAAAGCGCCGAAATTCTTTCGGCGCTTTCTTGCAAGTATAAATTTGAATTTTAATAAAGGAATTAAACTTAGACAATTAAGACCATTCTCTGTCGTTTGCCCATTCTTTATCCCACATTTCGGTGCTTTCCCACTGGCCGGGATATTTATCATGAATGTGCTGAGAAATGAGTTCTTCGTTAAGTTCGTCTATGCCAAGTCCGGGCTTGTTCGGAACAGTTATAAAACCGTCTTTGATAAGAGGATTGTCAATTCCCAAAACAAGATCGTTCCACCACGAAACGTCTGACGAGTGATATTCAACGGCAAGAATGTTTGCAACAGATGCTGCGCAATGAATTGCAGCCATGCATGCGATAGGACTTTCTGCCATATGAATAGCCATGCCAACTCCGTATTTGTCGCAGAGATTTCCGACTTTCTTCATTTCCATAGCGCCGCCGACAGTAAGCAGGTCAGGATGAACAACGCCTACTCCTCCGCTTGCCATGAGAGGTTCAAAGTTTTCAGAAAGATATATGTCTTCACCTGTGCAGATCGGAATATTGCAGCTGTTTGCAATTTTAACAAAATGATTTGTGTAGTGCCACGGAGCAATATCTTCAATCCATGCGATGTTGTATTTTTCAAGACGTTTTGCGAACATAATGCAGTCTTCGATGCAAACATGTCCGAAATGGTCGATAGCGAGAGGAACTTCGTATCCGATTACGTCGCGGACTTCTTTTACGTAGTTTTCAAGATAATCCAGACCCTTTTGAGTAATATGAATTCCTGTTGCATGATGCGGAATTGTGAAAACTTCATAGTTCTTTCCGAGCATCATGTCCATATCTATGGAGCCTTTCTGATAACTTATAGCTTTCATGGAATACTTCTTTATGTCTTCAAGAAAACCGATAGGAGCGTTAAGGCAGCCGGGTTCGTCGAGCATAAGTTCGATTCCAAGGTCCATTTTGAGGAAAGTAAAGCCTTTGTCCATACGTGCTTTAAGGGCTTTTCCCATATCTTTTCCTGTGTGTCTTCCTTCAACGTCTGTATCGCAGTACATTCTTACTTTGTCACGGAATTTACCGCCGAGCATTTGCCAAAGCGGAACGCCCCATGCCTTGCCGGCAATATCCCAAAGAGCAATTTCGATTCCCGAAACTCCGCCGCCCTGACGTGAATGGCCTCCGAATTGTTTGATACGTCTGAAAAGTTTATCAACGTTCAGAGGATTTTCTCCGACAAGTCTTGATTTCAGCATAAGAGCATATGTTGCACTTGACGCGTCGCGGACTTCTCCGTAGCCTACAATGCCCTGGTTTGTGTAAATTTTAAGCAAAGGGCAGTGCTTGGGTGCACCGTTAATATTTGTAACTCTTATGTCTGTGATTTTAAGGTCGCTCGGAGATGAGTTGATGTTTACATTCTCCGATACAGTATCCAAAATATTTTTCTTCTGCATGATTAAAACCTCCTTGACATTTTATATATTTATAATATAATATCTATATAAGTATAATAAAACAAATGGGCACGCATATCAACAAATATATTTGCCAAAATGCAAAATATATTTCGATTCGGAGATTAAGAAAATGAAAGATGTATCTGTAATAAATTCTGCCGGTTCGGATCTTTCTTTAATGAAATTGTATTATTCTTCCGCGAAACCGGGAAAACTTAAATATCGCGAACACCATCATACCGAATTTGAAATGGCTATGTTTAAAAGCGGAAGCGGCATATATACAGTGGGGGACAGAAAATATACGATAAACCCGGGAGATATATTCCTTTTCAATTCAAACGAAGTGCATTGCATAACCGAAGTTACGGGAAGCGAAGAACTTAAAATAGTAAATATTCACTTTGAACCGAGATTTATCTGGAGCGTCGGAAACGACTTGTTTGACGCGCAGTACCTTAAAATTTTTATTGACAGAAGCGAAAATTTTCAGCACAGACTTGACAGAAATAATCCTGCAACAAAACAGATAAGAAAGGTTTTTGAAAATATAGAAACCGAATTTTGCGAAAAACGTCCGGAATATCAGCTTATGGTTAAAATAAACCTTTTGACGATACTTGTGCTCGTGTGCCGGAATTACGAATATGTAAACCCGAACGACGATTATTTCGTATACAGAAAAAATTTTGCCGATATCGAAAAATCCATTGAATACATAACTTTAAATCTTGAAAACCGTATCACACTTTCAGATATTGCGGCAAGCGCCAATATGTCAAAAGCGTATTTTTCAACCGTGTTCAAAAAACTCAACGGAATATCTCCGTGGGACTACATTACGACAAAAAGAATAGAACTTGCAAAGGAAAAACTGAAAAGCACAAACGACACGGTTTTGGAAATAGCCTGCAAATGCGGATTTAACAATACTGCAAATTTCAACCGCGCGTTCAGAAAAATTACCGGCAAGGTTCCGAAAGATTACAGGAAATAAAAAAGAGAGGTGTCAAAAACCTCTCTTTATTTATTTGCGAAGAATAGGAGCGTTCATTTTTATAAGTGCAAAAACGCAGTAATTTATTATGTCTTTCAACTGAGAAGAGATTCCCTCAGATACGATGCAGCAGCCGCCGTTTGACATGATTGTTTTTATGCGGTATACCCTTATTATGACCTGATCGGTCATGGAATATATGGACATGCTTTTCCACGCGTCGCCGTAGTCGGTGTTTTTGCGGTAAAGCAAGTTTTTAATATCGGAAATTATATTTTTGTAGGCGTCAAAAAGTATATTCGGGTCAAGATTTTGTATTTTTGACAAATCTTCAAGAGCCTCATTTTCATCGGGGATTTTTTCGGATTTTTCAAGCCTTATTAAGAACATTACGCAATAGTTTATAATCCCGATATACTCAACGTCGCGTCCTTCACCGACAAGCGAATTGTCGCCGGCGTCTTCAAGAGTGCGGATTCTTTTTGCTTTTCTCCATATTTCGTCAAGCAGGGAGGAATATCTGTTTAAAAGCCATGTGGGGCCGTAATCCGCCTGTTTTTCCTTGAAAAGCGAAAAACAATATTCAAAAATTTTATCAAATTGATTAAACAATACTGAATCGTTCATTTTACTTCCTTAATTATAATTTATCTGTAAAAAATTATATCATTTTTTAAAAATATTGTCAATTAAAGTTTTTCGAAGATAAAATCCGAAATAATGTATGATGCATGGGAAATCTTGCCTGAAACAAAGGCTGATAACTGTTTTATTTTCAGAAGTTTAAATATAAGAAGTCTTAAAAAATCAACAGCAATGCATAAAAGGAATATTGAAAACGCCGCAAGGCATGTGTAAAGAAGCATGTGAAGCGTGTTTTCTTCGGCAAATTGCGCAAATCTGTTATAAAGCACGCCGCTGAAAATAAGCGGATGGGTGTGTATAAGATATACGCCGAAAGACAGGGGAGTTATAAATTTTATAATTTTGCCGGCTGTTTTGCAAAATGTGATTTTTGAAAATATGAGAACAAGAAAAACCGCGCACAGAAGAATAAAAGGAGAAATATATGACAGCAAATAATCACGTTTCAGTACGGTTTTTGATAAGAATACAACCGATGCCGATATCAAATAAAGAAAGAAAAGCAAAAACGAAGACGCGCGCGAAAACAGACCATATTTTTTTATATATCCGCCTATTATGTATAAAAGGCAAAGCCAGAGAGCACAGTATCCGCTGTTTGTGGCGAATACGTTTGTGCGGAATGTTACCTGAATGACACAGAAAAGCATAAATATTGCAAAAACAGTTTTCTGAATAGTTTTTTTGTCAAGGTTCTTTATAATAAAATTCAGCGCGGGTGTGAAAAAGAACACGCAGAAGTATGCGGAAAAGTACCAATAGTAAGAATTTGTGACGGGAAGAAAACTTTTTACAATATCAGAAGTTCCAAGGTTAAAGTTGAAGAAGTACTTTAATACAAGCGTTATCCCGACACTGTAAAATGCGACCTGCAGCCACAAATAAACAATGTTTGAAAGTTTGAACTTGTTTTCGCAGTTTACATATCCGGATATAAGCGCATAGCAGTCAACCGCACAAAAACATAAAGTTTCGATGAACCACGCCGCAAAGTATTTTCCTCCCTGCGTGCCGGGGGATAATAAAATTCCGCCCTGTCCGAGAACATGGAGAAAAACGATTTGTATCATGCAGACGGTTTTTAAAAGGTCTATGCCGAAATTTCTTTCTTTTATGATAATCACCTCAGAACTGTCTATAATAAAAACTTTAGAAAATTTTAACATATTTTTTTGCGATATTCAACAAAAATCTGTAAAATAACGTAATATAATTGTAATGTAAAAACGATTGAAAATAGAAATATGTTGTGTTATAATATGAGAAACTATATTAAAGTTTGATTTGGAAGTGACAAAAATGAAAAACAGCAGAAAAATTTATCTTTGGGTTCTCTCGGCGCTTTTTGCCGCGCTGACTTTTGTATTCACAGCCTTTTTTAAGGTTCCGATTGTTTCGGGTCAGGGCTATGTCCATTTCGGCGACACGGTAATATACCTTTGCGCAAGTACGCTGCCGCTGCCGTTTGCTCTTGTGTCATCGGCTGTTGCAGGTGCTCTTTCGGACATTCTCGGAGGATACCCCATATGGGCTCCGGCAACCTTTATTATAAAGGCTCTCCTTACAGTCGGATTTACGTCCAAAGGAAAATATATATGCAGAAAAAATATTCTTGCTTGTGTATTTGCAGTATTTATAACCGTGTTCGGATATTATGCGGCTGAAGCAATTATCTACTCAAATATTGTATCTCCCGTGTACTCTGTTTTATGGAACTTTTTGCAGGCGGTTTGCTCGTTCGTCCTTTATTTTATCATCGGAACCATATTTGATAAAATAAAAATCAAAAATCATATTGAAGGCAGAAATTAAGAGAGTGTTGTTTTATGGAAAATTTCGAAATATTTGAAAACGAGGCGTATAATTGCGCTTCGGAAATTATAAAAAAATCTTCGGCAAAGCCCGGCCAGTTATTTCTTGTCGGCTGTTCAACAAGTGAAATTCTCGGAACAAACCCCGGAACGAACAGTTCCCCCGAGGTCGGCAAGGCGGTAATGAAAGGAATTTTCCGCGCTTGCAAAGAGAATTCGCTTTACCTTTGCGCGCAATGCTGCGAACATTTGAACCGCGCGATAATTCTTGACAGGGCCGCTGCGGAAAAATATTGTTATGATGAAGTGAACGTGATTCCGAAGCCCAAGGCCGGAGGCTCGTTTGCAACCGCGCTTTTTGAAGAACTTGAAAACCCCTGCGCCGCAGAACATATCAAAGCTCATCTCGGTATTGATATAGGCTGCGTTATGATAGGAATGAATCTTCGTGACGTTGCGGTTCCGGTACGCCTTGAAAACATGCATATCGGAAAAGCGCTTGTGTGCGCTGCTCGGACAAGGCCGAAGTTTATCGGCGGCGCAAGAGCAGTTTATGACGAAGATAAACTTTAATCTTGTTTATGGCGGGCAATGGACCGGTTAATGAAATTTTTTGCAAAAACGCTGTTTTATAGGTTTTTAACACAAAAAAGGCAGAAAGAAAATCTTTCTGCCTTTTTGTTTTAATCGTATAAACCTTCTTTAATAAAGCCTGATATGGCATCTCTTACAGCAGGTGCATCTTCTTTGTATGTAACGCCGTACCACTTTTCTTCGGTGGTAAACACTTTAAGTTTTTCTCCGGTTTTTGCAATTCTCGCTTTTATTGCGGACGGAAGATAATATTCGTTTTTCGGACTATCGATGTTGTCTTTTAAAAATTCGCAGAAGCCGTCCTCCAGATATGAAAACATCTTTTTGTCAAGCCCCCACATATTCATTGATACTACCGTATCCTTCGGGATATCCGTGTCGATTGTTATTTCTCTTACTTCGGTTATATCGTTCAAATATCCGTTTTCAACTTTGCATACGCCTCTCGACACATATCCGTGTTCAGATAAAGTGTTGCCGAGCCGATATCCTGCCATGCAAAGACCATCGCCTTTTTTGAGAAAATCGTACATTGTTTTGTATATGCTTTTGCCGTAATAATCATCGGCGTTTATTACAAGAAAAGAATTTTCAACCGCGTCTTTTGCGCATAAAACAGCGTGTCCTGTTCCCCACGGCTTTTCTCTTGACGGGGAAAGAGTGTAATTTTCCGGAAGAGAACTTTTTTCCTGATAAACGTAATGCGTGTCAATCATTTTTTCTATTCTTTTTCCGCAGGCCTGCCTGAAATCTTTTTCAATGTCTTTTCTTATAATAATGACAGCGCGCGAAAAACCGGCCTTGCAGGCATCGTAAACAGAATAATCTATAATCATTTCTCCGTTAGGGCCTATGGGAGCCGTTTGCTTGCAGCCGCCGAATCTGCTGCCCATGCCGGCAGCCATTATAACTAAATCAGCACTCATTGTAATCTCCTTTAAAAAGTATTTTTAATGTTGCAAATACGCAAGAATAAGAAAGCAAAACAATAATAAGACCGTGAACTTTTTCACTGAAATTACCAAAAAATTATTGTCCAACTTTTTCATTATATCATAATTTTATTCTGTTTGCAACCACTAAAATTTCTGTAATTTGTTTTTTATGAAAGGGACATTCGAGAATATTGACATCGAAAAATAAAAGTAGTATTATATGCACAAAAGAGGTGGATTTTATGAATCTTAACATTACGAGAGAACAGGCGGAAGAACTGCTTAAAAAATATAATAAGGAAGAGTTTCACATATTGCATGCGCTGACAGTAGAGGGAGTTATGCGTTATTTTGCCTGCGAACTCGGATATAAAGACGACGTAGACTTTTGGGGAATATGCGGACTTTTGCATGATGTTGATTTTGAATGTTTTCCGGACGAGCATTGCAAAAAGGCTCCGGAACTTTTGTCGGAAATAGGAGCGTCTGAGGATATTGTTCACGCCGTATGCTCGCATGGCTATGGTATATGCTGCGACGTAAAACCCGAGCATGAGATGGAAAAAATTCTGTTTGCCACAGATGAACTTACAGGACTTATCGGCGCTGCCGCGCGCATGCGTCCGTCGAAGAGTACAAAAGACATGGAACTTTCAAGCCTTAAAAAGAAGTTTAAGGATAAAAAATTTGCTGCCGGATGTTCGAGAGAAGTTATAAAAAGGGGAGCGGAAATGCTGTCAATGGACCTCGACGAACTTTTGGAAAAGACAATTCTCGCAATGAGAAACTGCGAAGATTCTGTTGCGGGAAATATCAAAAAATAAAAAAGCGTACCTTATGGTACGCTTTTTTATTAATTTTGCAGAAAATCATCGACGGCCTTGTTGAACGCGTCGGGATTCTTGTTTGCAATAAAATGGTCACCCGGCAAAAATACGAGTTTTGAGTTGTGTATACTTTGCGCAATGAGCCGGGTATGTTTTTCTTTTATCATATCTTTTGTGCCCGCGATTACAAGTACCGGTATATTTATAACTTTAAGTTGCTGAGGTATTATGGAAGGTTCGTTTACCATAAGACCTAAAAGTTCGGCTGACTTTTTCGCTTCCGGACTTTTCCTTGAAAAAAACTTTGCGGCAGAATACCCGATTTTGATGGGAATCTGAAATCTGCGCTTTACCCCGGCAGGCGAAAGATTCGCGCCGTTCAGTATGAGTTTTTCTACCATCGAAGGAAATTTCAGCGTAAATATAAGAGCAATGTTTGCGCCGTCCGAAAATCCCAGTAATATTGCCTTTTTTATATTTTTTTCGGTCATAAAATCATAAAGGTCGTCCGCAAATTTCGAAAGCGAAAAATCGCCTTCTCCCATTGGTGATTTTCCGTGTCCGCGCGTATCGGGCGCAAGTACGCGGTAAGAATTCTTGAAAAATTCCAACTGATGCGAAAAATATTCGTGATTTTCGCCGTTCCCGTGAAGAAGTATCATCGGAAACCCGCTTCCGCATTCTTCGCAGTATAAATGTATTTTCATTCGGAGTCCTTTCTTTTAAAGAGAGGAAAATATTTTGCTTCCCTTGTTCTTGAGAAATGTGTAAATGATAAATGCCAGTATAAAAGTTACGGCTGACGACAAGACAAGGTATGCGCAGGGTTCCATGCGGAAAACCATGTATAATACGAAAAATGCCGCCGAGTAGATCCAGCATGCAAAAATCGCTATTGCAACGCCTAAACTCTGCTTTATCGGAGCAATTTCGTTTGTCCATGTAAGATTCGGCAGTTTAAGACCTATAAAAACGTCGAATAAAGCCGACAGGAGTACGAACGAAGCTATAAAAACAATAAATAGCAGAGATTGCAAAAATGTGCATTTCAGGACAAAAATCGCGCATGCCGAGCAAAGCGCTGCCGGTATTAAAGTTAAAATAAACTGAACCGAGGCCTTTGCGCAAAGAACCTGGAATGCAGGAACCGGAAGAGATTGTATAAGCCAAAGGCTTTTGCCTTCAAGCGAAACCGACGGGGCTGCCATGTCGTTCATTGAGGATAAAAGGCAGACCGACGCGCATAGCAAAATTACGGATACACCGTTTTGCGAAGGAAAAGCTAAATTCAACATTTCAATAAATGTGCTGCCTTTTATTATAAGCAAACTTCCGCATACGGGAAGAAAAAGAATGCCGAATCCGCAGTTCAGCATATAGGTTGAACTTGAGGTAAATCTTGTGAATTCCTTGGAAAGAATTGCGCGGAACATACTTCTTGATTTAAAATTTTCTCTTTTTTGTTTTTTGTATGAATTTTTGCCGGAGGATACTGCGATTTTAATAAAACTTTTTTCAAGCATTCGCCATGTTACGGCGGATATTATCAATGAAAAGGCTACGGAAGCGGCTATTGCCGGAATGTCGCCTTCCCCTGTGCGGCCGAATATGTAAAGAGGGTATGCGTAAGATTTGATTTTTGTTCCGTATACCGCTGCATTTGCTATAAGTTCCGATATAAGTGACTGAGCATTGAAATAGAAAAAGTAATATAACCCGACAAAGAGAATGGAGACAAAGAGTGAAACAAAACTTTTATTTTTAAGTTTAAGGCTGATTTTTGCGACGGCAAATCCGAGAATGCATGATAAAACAAGCACGATTACGGAAATTATAAGCACGAGTAAAATGCCGCCTGTTATTATTCCGGCGTTTACCGGAACCGACATCCAGTATACTGCAACTGCCGGAACGGTTACGACTGCGGAATACATAAGTCCCATAAGGTATACGCTGAGAAGCCTTGATGCTATAATTGCGGACGCAGGTATCGGCATTGAAAGAAGCAGGTCGTTGTCTTTTGAAAGATATAACCCCGAATATGTATTAAAAACGCTGCCGAACGTTCCGAGTAAAATTGCGATAATACCTGTGATTGCAAAATAAAGCCATCCCATGCCGGCGTATGTGAGAGGAGTGCATATAGTAACAGAAAAGTATGTGAAAACTCCGCCGACAAAGCCTACCATTAGAAGAACAAACAGAATAATATACAATGCTGACGACAAGACAGAACGTTTTTTGTTTTTCTTCTGGTCGTAAAAATAACTGCGGAAAATTTCAGCCATTTGTTTTTTTAATAGCGTTTTAAGCATTATTTGTCCTCCAGTTCAAGAAAGACTTGTTCAAGTGACTCATCGCCTTTTACTTCATCCATCATGCCCGAACGTATAAGCGAGCCGCTTTTGATTATTGCGACTTTGTCGCAGAGTTTTTCCGCAACTTCAAGTACGTGCGTTGAGAAGAATATGGCGCCTCCGTAATCGCAGACTTCGCGCATCATTCCTTTTAAAAGATGCGACGCTTTTGGGTCAAGACCTACAAACGGTTCGTCCATAAGAATAAGTTTCGGTTTGTGTATCCACGCGGAAATGATTGCAAGTTTTTGTTTCATACCGTGAGAATATGACGCTATAGGCTGACAAAGGTCGCCCGAAAGTTCGAACATGCCGGCGTATTTTTCTATAAGTTCCTTTCTTTCGTTCGACGGAACTTCAAATATATCCGATATAAAATTCAGATATTTGTTTCCGGTCATAAAATCGTAAATATCGGGGGTATCAGGTATATATGCCATTTGTTTTTTGCATTCAATGGGATTTTCTTTTATCGAAATTCCGTTTATCCTGATGTCTCCGGAATCGAACCCGAGTATACCGGCCACGGATTTCAGCGTGGTAGTCTTTCCCGCGCCGTTGTGGCCTATAAATCCGTAAATTTCACCGGCTGCAATTTCAAGCGTTAAATCATCAACGGCTTTTTTTTCGCCGTAAAATTTTGTAAGGTGTTCGATTTTCAGCATAAATGACTCCTTTTGCTTTTAATATTTTTAAAAGACGCGCTAAATAAATATAAATTTATTTTTCCTGCAGGGCATTTTCGTTTATTTTTTCAGTGATAAAGTCTACAACTTCATCCGCATTTATATGCAGCGACAGCGCAAATTCTTCAAACAGCATTTTTTCGGCTTTTTTCAAAATCATATCGTCTGTTGAAGAGATCCTCTTTCCGCTTTGCTCGAGAAATTTTTTGCGGTTGTACAGTACTTTTGTCAAAATTATGAGTTTTCTTCTGTCGCCGCTGTTTATAATACTTTTAAACGTTTCGGTCCTTTTGCGGTTGTCGCATATCCATTCGGGATTTTCATCCGGCAGATTTTTTATTATTTCGCATATCTGCACCGGAGAAATTATTTTCTGAAGCTGACATACAAGGTCTTTATTGTCGGCCGGTATAAAATATGTTGAATTTTTGTCGTTTAGCGGTTCCAGAATATAGTATTTCTTAAGTTCCCCAAAAAATTTTTCTTCGCGGATATCTTTTATTCTGCAAATTCCATGCGCAATATAGTTTACGGTAATTCCTTTTTCCAACACGTTTCCGACCCCTCCTTTAAAAACGCTTGAATTGCTGCAATATTTCTAATATACAATATAATTATAGCACATCTGGAAATAAAATGTTATAGTCAAATTAACCAAAAAACTGAAAATACGATAGAAATTAAAATAAAATTATTGTGTTGAAACCGGACAAAAAATGTATTATAATATAAACATAATGATATTATCCGAGAGGAAACTATGAAAAAATTAGGAGTATGTCTTTTAAACGATTCTTTTCCTCCGCTTATAGACGGAGTGTCAAATGCGGTTGTGAATTATGCCGGGATTATACAAAAAAATTACGGGACTTCATTTGTCGGAACTCCCAAGTATCCGAAAGTGGAAGACGATTATCCGTTTGACGTCATAAGATATCCGAGTATCGACGTTACAAAACTTACGGGATACAGAGCCGGATATCCGTTCAGCATTTCCGCAATCAACAAAATGACGAAGCATAAATTCGATATTATACACAGCCATTGTCCCATGGCGTCAACATATCTTGCAAGAACGCTCAGGGAATACACGGACAAGCCTATTGTGTTTACATATCATACAAAATTTGACATTGATATAAAAAAGGCGATAGATTCTCCGACGCTGCAGAACGCAGCAATGAAACTTATAATAAATAATATTGAAGCGTGCGACGATGTGTGGGTAGTCAGCAAAGGCGCCGGTGAAAACCTTCGCAGCAACGGGTTCCGCGGAAGTTATACCGTTATGGAAAACGGCGTGGATTTTCCGAAGGGCAGAGTAAGCGCGGAAAAGTCTGCGGCACTTTTGAAGGAATACGGGATTCCGGAAAGTATGCCTGTATTTTTGTTCGTCGGAAGAATGATGTGGTATAAGGGAATAAAAACTTCCATAGACGGACTTTGCATCGCAAAGCAAAAAGGCGAAAAATTCAAAATGATTTTTGTCGGCGACGGAGTAGACAGAAAAGAAATAGAAGAATATGCAAAAAAGGCGGGCTTGTACGAGGACTGTATTTTTGCGGGCGCCATCGGCGACAGGGAAATATTGAGAACGTACTTTTGCATAAGCGACTTGTTTTTATTCCCGTCAACTTTCGATACAAACGGAATTGTGGTAAGGGAAGCTGCGGCGTGTTCTCTTGCGAGCGTGATAGTTAAAAACAGTTGTGCCGCCGAAGGGCTTTCGGATATGGAAAACGGACTTCTTATAGAAGACAATGCCGAAAGTATGGCCGAAAAAATAATTTTTGCGTGCCATAACAGACAGGCAGTAAGAAAAATAGGGGAAAATGCCGCAGATGAGATTTACATTTCGTGGGACAGCGCGGTAAAAAAAGCGTGCGAAAGGTACAACGCCGTTATAGAAAGACATGAAAGAAAGAAAACCATTTACAACAAAAAAGACGCAGAACTGTTTTCGTTTGTGGCGGATATCTCCGAAAAGATGCAGTCGGTTCACAGTACAGTGGACAGTTTGAAAAATGAAATACGAGAAAAATTTAAGTTTATGTAACTGACAGGAGCAAATAAAATGAACAACATGCCGAATAGAAGAAAAAGAACGGGCGGAAATCCGACGTTTACCCTTGTGCTTATAATTGCTTTGCTGCTTGTATGCTTTATATACTGCATGAGCAGCGTCATAAAGAATTATACGCCGGCGGACGCAGTGGATTTAAGGGTAGCGCCGAAACAGGACGATCAGCAAAACGTACAGGAACAAAAAAGTCCGTCCGGATTACCTGAAGGATATACGGTAAAAAATATAGGTTATGACGAAATATATTCGGGAGATCTTATACTTGTAAATAACGATATCGAATATAAATTTGACAAGACTTCCGCGGAAAACCCAAGACAAGACGTCGTGACGGTTTATTCAAGCAAAAATAACAGTTACTATGTAAAGGACATGAGCATAAAACTCTGTCCGAAAACAATTGAAAACGCTAATAAAATGTTTTCGGATTATGTAAAATTTTCAGGCAAGGCAGATCTTCTTATAAATGCTGCGTACCGTTCATATGATGATCAGGTTGAAATACAGAATGAAAAAATAAAGCAGCTCGGGGAAGAACAGGGCAGACTTATTGCGGCAAATCCGGGATACAGCGAACATCACAGCGGTCTTGCCTTTGATATATGCATATATGACGACGGTGCGTACGCCGCTTTTGACGGACTCGGCAAACGTTCGTGGATGCATGAAAACTGCTATAAATACGGCTTCATTCTTCGATATCCGGAAGGAAAAACCGATATTACGAAAATAACGTATGAACCATGGCATTACAGATATGTGGGAATACCCCATGCGCAGTATATTACCGAAAACAATCTCTGCTTTGAAGAGTATATTGAACTTTTAAAAACGAAAACCTTTGAAAAGGAACACTTGTATGTTGACTGCGACGACGGAAACAAATATGAGATATATTATATAGGCGCAGAAAAAGCGGGAGAAGATATAAAAGTTACGCTTCCGGAAAATGCGGAATATACGCTTTCCGGAAATAATACGGACGGAATAGTTGTATGCGTAAAATTGAACGCGGCGCAATAAAATAAAAAGTAACAGCATAAAATCTATCATAATAAATTTTAACAAAGGTGATAGATTTTGCCCGGAACAATATGCAAAACGATCCGGAACTTAATGACGAACAAAAAAAGAGAAGAAATTTTTGCCCGGTACATAATAGATAACAGGGCTACCGTAAGAAAAGCAGCCGGGATTTTCAATGCTTCAAAGTCAGCCGTACATACCGGTTGTAACAATACGGAAAATTTTTGTATAGAAGCGGCGCAAAGGCGTACCTTTCAGAGGTTTTGTGCAATTCAAAATCTTCTTTTTGTAACAACCGAACAGGAACATAATAAATAATCCCGAAAGCCTTATTTAAATCGGCTTTCGGGATTTTTTCCTGTTTCGTTATTGTTTCATCTGCATTAGGTTTTTATGATGTGAGTAAATGCACTTCTTTATCATATTCAAAAAATCAGCCCATTATCTCATCCGGATCATCATATGCGGTTCTGGCAGGAATGACCCAAATCATCCGAGTGCTTCCGTCCCACTCAACGCGGCAATCCAGTGCATCTGTTATATCGCGGAGTTTAAAATAATTGTTTCCGTTAATATTATAGCAGGTTGCCTTAATCGGCACGCCGTCAAGCGTTAAAAATACCGATGATGAAAGAGCTGTTCTTTCGGCACCGTCGCCTGGTGTTAATTCACCGCCGACCGATGTGTAATCATAAAAACTCAACATATCAATAGAATTTGTTGCACCGTCATACTTAATGTCAAAGGTTTTAATGGTTCCGTCAAGGATTTTTGCAATATC